>CAIOXF010000115.1 GCA_903862155.1 uncultured cyanobacterium
CGGCCCGCCTCACCCTCGTTCTTCTGGAGATCTTCCAGCTGGGGCAGGGCTGCCGTGAGCAACTGGATGATGATCGAGGCGTTGATGAACGGCAGGATCCCCAGGGCGAAGACGCCCAGGGTCGACAGGCCGCCACCGGTGAAGATGTCGAGGAAGCCGATCAGCTGGCCGCCCCGGGCCAGGAAGTCCTGGAAGGCGACGCGGTCGATGCCGGGCACCGGGATGTAGATGCCGAGGCGCACCAACAGGAGCAGCCCCAGCGTGGTGAGCACCCGGTCGCGCAGACCCTTCGACTGGATCAGCTGGCTGAGGATTTCGCCGGCGCTGGGGTTGCGGCCCCGACTGACGAGCATGGCGATGGCTGGCGGAGGGAGGGAGGCAAACAAAAAGCCGTCTGCCGGGCACGAGGCTCAGGCAGACGGCTCAGACCATAGGGCGGTGCCTGAGGGGCACCGGGCTTCAGAGCACTTCGCAGGTGCCGCCGGCGGCCTCGATCTTGGCGCGGGCGCTGGCGGTGAAGGCGGCGGCCTGAACGGTGAGCTTCACCTTGAGGTCGCCGTTGCCGAGCACCTTGAGGGGGTGCTTGGGGCTGGTGACGATGCCGTCTTTAACAAGGGTATCGATGTTCACCGTGCTGCCGGCCTTGAGGTCGGCGAGCTTGGCCACATTGATCACCGTGTAGTCCTTCTGGTTCACCAGCTCAAAGTGCTTGAGCTTGGGAATGCGGCGATAGAGGGGCATCTGGCCACCCTCGAAGCCGGGGCGGGTAGGGCGACCCGAGCGCGACTTCTGACCGCGCATGCCGAAGCCGCAGCTGGCGCCCTGGCCTGCGGCGATGCCACGGCCCTTGCGCAGCTTGCGCCGGCGGGCGCCGGCGTTGGGCTTCAGCGACTGGAGGTTGATGGTCATGGCGAGGCTCAGGAGTAGATCTGCTCGAGGGAGATGCCCCGCTCCTTGGCGGTCTCCTTGTGGGTGCGCAGGGCGCCGAGGGCAACCAGGGCAGCCCGGGCGTTGTTCAGGGGAGTTTTGGACCCCAGGCGCTTGGCGAGCACGTTCTTAATGCCGGCGAGTTCCAGCACGGTGCGGATCGAGCCACCGGCAATGACACCGGTACCGGGGGCGGCGGGACGGATCAGCACGCTGGCAGCGCCGTCGCGACCACGGCTTTCGGTGGGCACCGAGCTGTTGCGGGTGAGGGGCACCTTCACCAGGTGCTTCTTGCCATCGGCCACGCCCTTGCGGACGGCGCCGATCACATCGCCGGCCTTGCCGACGCCCACGCCCACCTGGCCCTTCTCGTTGCCGACGACAACGATGGCCCGGAAGCTCATCTTTTTACCGCCCTTGACGGTCTTGGACACGCGGCGGATCTGAACCACGCGCTCCTGCCATTCGGAGTCACGTTCCTGACCCCGACGGTTGTCGCGGCCCCGGCCGCCGCCACGGCGATCACCCCCCCGGCCGCCGCCACCACGACGCTCCTGCTGGCCTTCGGCAGCAGCAGGAACATCGGCAGCGCCCGGGATATCGGCGGACTGAATCTGGTCGTTGGTTTCGGTCATGGTGAGAGCAGGATCAGAACTGAAGGCCCGCTTCCCGGGCGGCGTCGGCCAGGGCTTTCACCCGACCGTGATACAGGTTGCCGCCGCGATCGAAGACCACCTGCTGAATGCCCTTGGCCAGGGCACGCTTGGCGACCAGCTCACCTACGGCCACCGAAGCATCGCAGGTCGCACCGTTCTTGAGATTGGTGCGCAGGTCCTTGTCGAGGGTCGATGCCGCACACAGGGTGTTCTGTGCGTCGTCGTCGATGACCTGGGCGTAGATGTGATTGTTGGAGCGGAAGACAGCCAGACGGGGACGGTTGGCCGTGCCGCTGAGATTGCGACGCAGGCGGCGGTGCCGTTTCTGGGTCTGCTGTTTGCGAGAGACGGAAGACATGGCGATATCGGGTGGTGACGCTCAGGCAGACCTCATTTCTTACCGGTCTTACCGGCCTTGCGCAGGATGCGCTCACCTTCGTACTTGATGCCCTTGCCCTTGTAAGGCTCAGGCGGACGAATGGCGCGCACCTTGGCGGCTTCATTGCCCACCACTTCCTTGTCCGCACCGGACACCAGAACGGTGGTGTTGCCTTCAACGGCGAAGGTGACGCCCGCGGGGGGCTCCATCTCCACCTGATGGCTGTAGCCGGCGCTCACCACGAGCTTTTTGCCCTGAACAGCAGCGCGGTAACCCACGCCGACGATTTCGAGCTTGCGGGTGTAGCCCTGGCTGACGCCTTCCACCATGTTGGCCACGAGGGTGCGGCAGAGGCCGTGACGCTCGCGGGAGCGGCGGGTTTCGCTGGCCGGGCTCACCACAAGGGTGTTGCCGTCCTGGCTGATGGTGACACCCTCAGGCAGGGTGCGGCTGAGTTCGCCCTTCGGACCCTTCACGGTCACATCCAGCCCGTTGAGGCTGACGGTGACCTTGTCGGGCACAGGAATCGGGGCTTTACCGATACGTGACATGAATCAACCTCCCAGGATCAATAGACGTAGCAGAGCACTTCGCCGCCCACGCCCTGCTTGCGGGCGTCACGGTCGCTCATCACACCCTTGGAGGTGGAGATGATGGCCACTC
The DNA here is from genome assembly GCA_903862155.1 of uncultured cyanobacterium. Lineage (GTDB taxonomy): Bacteria > Cyanobacteriota > Cyanobacteriia > PCC-6307 > Cyanobiaceae > UBA5018. Next base: position 2,626 of record CAIOXF010000115.1, read on the forward strand.
CGAGGCCACCCAGAACCTTGGGCAGCTGACGGGTGTTCTTGTAGATGCGAAGACCGGGCTTGCTCACCCGCTGCACCGAGCGGATGGTGGGCGTGCGGTGCTTGCCGCTGTACTTGAGTTCAAGCACCAGCTCTTTCTTCACACCTTCGCCTTCTTCGCTGATGTTGGCGATGAAGCCTTCCTGCTGCAGCACACTGGCGATGCTGCGGCAGAGACGGGAGGAGGGGATCCTGGTGGTCTCGTGACGCTTCTCACTCGCATTGCGAATGCGGGTGAGCATGTCGGAAATGGGGTCGTGATTGGCCATGGTCGTGTCCGGAAGAGGGCTCAGTTGCTGCGGAACGGCATCCCCATCTCGCGGAGGAGGGCCCGGCCCTCTTCGTCGTTACGGGCGCTGGTCACGATGGTGACGTCCATGCCCCGAATCGCATCGATCTTGTCGAAGGAGATTTCGGGGAAGATGATCTGTTCGCGGATGCCCAGGGTGTAGTTCCCCCGGCCGTCGAAGCTCTTGGGGCTCACGCCGCGGAAGTCGCGGATGCGCGGCAGAGCCAGGTGGATCAGGCGCTCCAGGAAGGCGTACATGCGGTCACCACGCAGGGTGACGGCCACGCCGATGGGCATGCCTTGGCGGATCTTGAAGCCGGCGATGGCCTTCTTGGCGCGGGTCACCACCACCTTTTGACCGGTGATGTTGGCCAGCTCCACGATGGAAGCTTCGAGAGCTTTGGCGTTCTGGGCGGCTTCACCAAGACCCCGGTTGACGGTGACTTTGATCACCTTGGGGACTTCGTGAACGTTGGCCAGGTTCAGATCCTTGAGCAGCTTGGGCTGGATCGTCTCCCGGTAGCGCTGTTTGAGTGACATGACGGGGGAGGGGATTGCGCTTCTGGGCTGGGTCAGAAGGCGGACGTTTGCGCGATGGAAGAGCGGTTGATCAGTCGATGATCTCGCCGGTCTTCTTCAGGCGGCGCTTCTTGGTGCCGTCCTTGTCGACAACAATTTCGACGCGGCTGACAACCTTTTTGTCGTTGGAGTACAGCATCACGTTCGAGGCATGCACGGAGGCTTCCTCAGTGACGATGCGGCCGGATTCACCCTCCTGGGTGGGCTTCACGTGGCGGGTGCGCAGGTTGATGCCCTGCACAATCACGCGGTTCTCATAGGGAAGGGTGCGCAGGACCTCACCGGTCTTGCCCTTGTCCTTACCGCTGATCACCTGCACGGTGTCGCCCTTCTTGATGCGCATTTTGGTGCGCACAGGGGCTTTGGCCTTAGGGGTGGCAGTTGCCATCTCAGATCACCTCCGGAGCGAGGGACACGATCTTGGTGAAGTTGCGCTCGCGCAGTTCACGGGCCACGGGGCCGAACACGCGGGTGCCCTTGGGGTTGTTGTCGTTGCCCAGGATCACCGCGGCGTTGTCGTCGAAACGGATGGAGTTACCCGTGTCGCGACGCAGGGTGGCCTTGGTGCGAACCACCACAGCTTTCACCACATCGGACTTCTTCACGCCCATGTTGGGCATGGCGTCCTTCACCGCAGCCACGATCACGTCACCAACGTGGGCGTAGCGGCGGTTGGTGCCCAGCACACGGATGCACTGGATGCGCTTCGCGCCGCTGTTGTCAGCGACGTTGAGGAAGGTTTCCTGTTGGATCATCGGGAGGTCCTCCTCAGTTGGCCGTGGAGATCACTTCGGCCACGGTCCAGCGCTTGGTGCGACTGAGGGGCCGGGTTTCGGTGATGCGAACCCGGTCGCCCACCTTGCAGCTGTTGGCTTCGTCGTGAGCCTTGTAGCGGGTGGTGCGGCTCACCGTCTTCTTGTAGATGGGGTGGGGGAAGCGGTTTTCCACCGCCACCACCACCGTTTTGTCCATCTTGTCGCTGACGACGGTGCCGACCCGTTCCTTAGTAGCCATGGGAATGGAAGGGGAAATCAGGAGGCGGAGGCGGAGCGCTGTTGCTCCCCGCGCACCGTGAGCAGCTGGGCCAGCTTGATGCGGGCCTGCTTGAAGCGGTGCGGGTTTTCCAGGCGGCGGGTGGCCTGCTGGAAGCGCAGGGTGAACAGTTCGCGCCGGGTGGCGTCGATCTGTTCGTTGATTTGGTCGCTGGAGAGCTTGCGCACCTCAGCGATATCGGGACGGGCCATGGTCAGGACTCCACGGTGGCGGGCACGGCCGAGTCGGCCTCTTCCTGAGCCTGAGCCGCCTCTTGGTCGGCCAGGGTGAGGAATTTGGTTTTCACGGGCAGCTTGTACTGCGCCAGGCGCATGGCTTCCCGTGCGATTTCGGGGGTGATTTCGGCACCGCCCATTTCGAACAGGATGCGACCGGGCTTGATCACGGCCACCCAGAATTCCGGGTTGCCCTTACCGGAACCCATACGGGTTTCAGCGGGGCGCATCGTGACGGGCTTGTCGGGGAAGATCCGGATCCAGATCTTCCCGCCCCGCTTGACGTAGCGGGTCATGGCCCGACGGCTGGCCTCGATTTGGCGGGAGGTGATCCACCCGCACTCCTGGGCCTGAAGGGCAAATTGCCCGAAGGCAATGGTGTTTCCGCGGGTAGCGATGCCGCGCATGCGGCCGCGCTGCTGCTTACGGAATTTGACGCGTCTGGGACTCAGCATGGTTCAGGCCTCCTGATCACTCCTCGTTGGAGCGGTCTTCGAACTGTTGGGGCCGCCGGCTGGCCCGGCGCTTGGGAGCAGCGCCCACGGGCAGCTGTTCCTTCTGACCCGGCAGCACCTCGCCCTTGAAGACCCACACCTTGATGCCCAGAACCCCGTAGGTGGTGCTGGCCAGCTTGGTGGCGTAGTCGATGTCGGCGCGGAGGGTGTGCAGGGGCACACGACCTTCACGGGTCCACTCGGTGCGGGCGATTTCGGCGCCGTTGAGGCGACCGCTCACCTGGATCTTCAGACCCAGGACGCCAGCACGCTGGGCCCGTTGAACGGCCATGCGCATCACGCGGCGGAATGCCACGCGCTTTTCGAGTTGCTGGGCGATGTACTCAGCCAGCAGGAAGGCATCGGCGTCGACGCGCTCCACTTCCACCACGTTGATGCGGACCTGACGGTTCGCGTCGCCGAGGGTTTTCTGGATGCCGGTGCGCAGTTCTTCGATGCCGCTGCCCTGACGGCCAACCAGCACGCCGGGGCGTGCGGTCTTGAGTTCAACCTCAAGCTGGTCGGCTTTGCGGGCGATCAGCACATCGCTGATGCCGGCGGCGCCGTACTTCTTGTGGACGAACTTGCGGATCCGGTCGTCCTCCTGGAGGAGGGTCGGATAGGTCTTGCTGGGGGCATACCAGCGGGAGCGGTGCTCCTGGGTGATCCCCAGGCGCAGGCCGGTTGGATGGATCTTGTGTCCCATCGGTCGGTGTCCTCGGGGGTCAGGCGGCAGGAGCCACAGCAATGCTGATGTGGCAGGTCTTTTTCTGGATCGCGTAGGCGCGACCCTGGGCGCGGGGGCGATACCGCTTCATCACCGGGCCCATGTCCGCGTAGGCCTGGCTGATCACCAGGCTGGCGGGGTCAAGGCCGAGGTTGTGCTCGGCATTGGCCACAGCAGAACGCAGCACCTTGGTGATAGGGCCGGTGGAGCGGTAAGGCATGAACTCGAGCATGATCAGCGCGTCGCGATAGCTGCGACCACGGATCTGATCGAGAACCCGGCGCACCTTGGATGCCGAGCCGCGGATATAGCGGCCGTGGGCCAGGGCCTGGTTGGGAGAGGTGTTTGCCATTTGATCAGCGGCCTCCTTTCTTGTCCTTGATGTGGCCCTTGAAGGTGCGGGTCGGGGCGAATTCCCCGAGCTTGTGGCCCACCATCTGTTCCGTCACGTAGACGGGAACGTGGGTTTTGCCGTTGTGAACGGCAATGGTGTGGCCGATCATCATCGGCAGGATCGTGGAAGCCCGCGACCAGGTTTTGATGACAGATTTGTCGTCAGCGGCGTTCTGCTTTTCAACCTTGCGCAGCAGGCTGTCGGCAACGAACGGGCCTTTTTTGAGTGAACGTCCCATGGCGTTTTAAGCGGAGAGCAAAGCGGGTCTTGGCATCAGGAATCGCGTCCGCCACGGCTCCGCTTGGAGGTGCGGCGACGTTTCCGGAGCACGAACCGGTTGCTGGGCTTGTTCCGCTTACGGGTCTTCAGACCCAGGGCGGGCTTGCCCCAAGGGGTGACAGGGCCGGAGCGACCGATCGGAGCGCGGCCCTCACCACCACCGTGGGGGTGGTCGCAGGGGTTCATCACCGAACCGCGCACTTCAGGACGGCGACCCAGCCAGCGCTTGCGGCCGGCCTTGCCGAGGCTGGTGTTGCGCACCTCGGAGTTACCCACTTCGCCGAGGGTGGCGTAGCACTCGCGGCGCACCAGGCGCACCTCGGTAGAAGGCAGCTTGAGGGCGACGTAGTCGCCTTCCTTGGCCATCACCTGGGCGCTGGCACCGGCGGTGCGCACCATCTGACCGCCGCGACCGGCGTACAACTCCACGTTGTGGACGCTGGAGCCGAGGGGGATGGCCGAGAGGGGGAGGGCGTTGCCGGTTTCGATCGGGGCGTCGGGACCCGACACCACGGTCTGACCGATCTCAATGCCGCCCGGAGCCAGGATGTAGCGCTTCTCGCCGTCGGCGTAGAAGAGCAGCGCCAGGCGGGCGTTGCGATGGGGGTCGTAGTGGATGGCCGCCACCTTCGCCGTCACGCCGTGCTTGTCACGACGGAAATCGACGATGCGGTAGAGGCGCTTGTGGCCACCACCGCGGTGGCGGCAGGTGATCACACCGCGGTTGTTGCGGCCCTTGCGGCGGTGCTTGGCCACCACCAGGCCCCGCTCGCGACCGCGACCGGTGACTTCCGAGAAGTCGCTGGCGACACGGGTGCGGGTGCCGGGGGTGATGGGGCGGTAGTTACGGATTGCCATGACGTTTCAGACCCCTCAGGACTCAGGGAACAGCTGGATGGCGTTGCCCTCGGCCAGGCGCACCACGGCCTTCTTCACCTGGGCGCGCTTGCCGGCGAACCGGCCCACGCGACGGGTGCGACGGGGGGGATTCATGGTGCTCACGCCCACCACCTTCACATCGAACAGCGACTCGACAGCCGCCTTGATGTCGGGCTTGGCAGCCCGGTGGTCCACCTCAAAGGTGTACTGGTTGAGTTCGAGGGCCCGGGTGGCCTTCTCGGTGATCAGCGGCCGACGGATCACATCCGCAAGCCGGCCTGCAAAACGCTCAGACATCGCCGTAGACCTCCTGAATCTTCGCGAGGGCCTCCTCGCTCACCACCAACTTGTTGGCGTTGAGAAGGTCGAACACGTTGAGCTGATCAGCCGCGATCAGCTTCACCTTCTCGAGGTTGCGCACGGACTTGCGCACCACCTCAGAGGCGTTGTCGAGGATCACCAGCACCTTCGAGCCGGCATCGATACCGAAACGGCTCAGGGCGGCAGTGATTTCCTTGGTTTTCGGTGCATCCAGACCGGCACCGAAGCCTTTCACCACGGTGATGTCCGCCACGCGGCTCATCAGGGCGGTACGCAGGGCGAGGCGACGCTCCTTGCGGTTCATCGCCAGGTTGTAGGAGCGGGGCTTGGGGCCGAACACCACACCACCACCGGGACGCAGCGGGGTGCGGATCGAGCCCTGGCGGGCGCGACCGGTGCCCTTCTGCTTGTAGGGCTTACGGCCACCACCGGCTACCTCGGCACGGGTCAGCGTGCTGGCGGTGCCCTGACGGGCGTGGGCCAGCTGACGAACCACGGCGCGGTGCACCAGGTCTGTAGCGGAACTTTCCTTGGCGACCTTCAGATCCAGGGCAGCCTTGCCGGCTTCCTTGCCCTGCCAGTCGCGGATAACGCAATCAGCCATCGGTCTCCTCCTCAGTTACCTGCCTTGGCACCCACCCGCTTGGCGGGGCGGATGTTGAGCAGCGAGCCGGGCTTGCCGGGCACCGAGCCCTTCACCACCAGCAGGTTGCGCTCGGTGTCCACCTTCAGGATCACCAGGCCACGGGTGGTGGTTTGCTTGCCGCCGTAACGGCCCGCCATGCGCTTGCCGGGATACACGCGGCCCGGCGTGGTGCCAGCACCGGTGGAGCCGGGCTCACGGTGGTTCTTCGAACCGTGGGTCATCGGACCGCGGCTGAAGCCGTGACGCTTCTGGTAGCCGGCGAAACCGCGACCCATGGTGTCGCCGCTCACATCGACTTTCTGGCCGGCCTCGAAGGCTTCGACCGTGATGGAGCCACCCAGCTCGAGACCGTCGACGTTGTCGACGCGGTACTCCTTGAGGTGACGGAGCAGCTCATCGCCCGACTTGGCCAGGTGACCCTGGGCGGGCTTGTTGACGAGCTTTTCGCGAATATCGCCGAAACCGAGCTGGACGGCGTTGTAGCCGTCGGTGCTGGTGGTTTTGAGCTGAGTGATGCGGCAGGGGCCAGCCTCGATCACGGTGACCGGGATGGATCTGCCCTCTTCATCGAAGAACTGGGACATGCCCAGTTTCTTCCCAAGAATGCCGATGGACATAGGAAGGGGAACAACGCCAGCTGGACCACCGGTGGCCTCTGCCGCAAGGCAGAAACGAGCCGGTGAAGCTGCGTACAGATGCTTTGTCTGCTGGTCCGGAGAAGTCGGCGGGCAGGGCGTATCCCAGTCAGGGATTTGCAGGCCAGGGCGATTTCGAAGGGCTAGCGGGACGTCGATGCGTCTGTGTCAGCGGGGCTGGGACTTGCTGGAACCGGACCCGATGGAATCGGGTGCGTTTGGCAGTTTCCCGACGGGTGAACAGCACGTGGTGAAACCTCGAGCTGCCCAGTCCGTACTGGCCTGGGACGACCACCACCACTGGCGATCGTTGTGCCTTGTTCTGGAGGCCCGGCTAGCGGACGGGCGCAGATCAATTGCACAGCCAACAACAATACCTCATGACTCTCTACCCAGGGTTTGAACCCTGCTGCCAGACTCTCCCGAGCTGTTCTGGCCCGCGCGATGCCTCTGCTGCTTTCCGGCCGTGGATTCCGGCAGGCTCTGGAAGCATCGGGTGCGCTGGCCCTGTTTGCGCCCCTCGAAGGTGGCGCCGAAACCCGACTGCTGCGCCGGATGCGGGCCGCAGGCTATCGAGCCATGATCACGTCCGCCCGTGGGTTGGGCGATCCCGAGGCCTATCTGCTTCAGGCCCATGGTGTGCGCCCCCCTCACCTGGGTCACCAGAGCGTGGGACGCGGCGCGGCTGTGGGTGACGTGCAGCGTGTGATGCCCCAGCTCGGTGCCCTGCTGGAAGGCACGGCGCCGATCCTGCTGTGGCTGCTGGAGGGTCAGGTGCTCTCCAGCGCGGAACTCGCCTCGCTGGTGAACCTGGCCCAGCGCGAGCCCCGGCTGAAGCTTGTGGTGGAGATGGGAGGAGCCCGGGCCCTGCGCTGGCAGCCCCTCCAGCAGCTCATTGCTGGCTAAGCCACGCTCCCCGGATCAGGCCCTCGCCCACGGCGTGTGGGTGAAGTGGATTGGGGGTGCCAGCAACCAGGACCTGCCGGCCATCCAAGACCTTGCGGGTATTTATGCCCTCGCCGGGGTGCATTGCCTGGATGTGGCAGCTGATCCGGCGGTCGTGGCTGCCGCCAGGCGCGGCATCGCCTGGGCTGCCGATCACGGGGCTGAGCGCCCCTGGCTGATGGTGAGCCTCAGCGATGGCGCGGATCCCCACTTCCGCAAGGCCTGGTTCGATCCGGCCCATTGCCCCGCCGAGTGCCCCCGGCCCTGCGAGCGCGTCTGTCCGGCCCAGGCGATTGGCGTTCCGGCCACCGGCCAGGCTGGTGTGCTGACGGAACGCTGTTACGGATGTGGCCGCTGCCTGCCCTCCTGCCCTCTGGGTTTGATTGAGGAGCGCGATCACCAGCTCACCTCCGCGGCCGTGGCGCCGTTGCTGGCCGCTCTTCGCCCCGATGCGGTGGAGCTGCATACCCGGCTCGGACGCGGAGAGGCCTTTGCCCAGCGGGTCGAGCAGCTGCGGGCGTCTGGGGTGCCCCTGAAGCGTCTGGCGGTGAGTTGCGGACTGGAGCCGGCAGTCGGTGAGCGAGCTACGCCACTGCCGGTGAGCCCAAGCGAGCTTGCCGCGGAGCTGTGGCACCGCTTTGCCGTGCTGCGGGCGGCGGGTTACCGCCCCCTTTGGCAGCTCGACGGCCGGCCGATGAGCGGTGATGTGGGTGCGGGCACGGCCCATGCGGCCGTGAATCTGGCGATGGCGGTGGCCGCTCAATCGCCCCCTGGACCCCTGCAGCTGGCGGGCGGCACCAACGCCCATAGCCTGGCGGTGCTGGAGCGCCAGGGCTCGAAGGGAACCGTGGTGCGCGGGGTGGCTTTCGGGGGTGTGGCGCGCAGCCTGCTCCAGCCCCTGCTCCAGCAGGCCCAGGAACGGGGCCGCACCCTGCTCGCTGATGCCAGCCTCTGGCCCCAGGCCCTGGCGCTGGCTGAGGGGCTGGTACGGCCCTGGCTGGCGCTGGAACGCCGCTAGAACGGTTCGAGCGCGACGCCCTCTCCATCACCACCCAGCGCATCACTGACGATCTCGACCGCCTGCTGGCCGTGCTGCCGCCAGCCGTGCAAGCGGCGCTCGAACCGGGCGACGCCCGCGACCAGCTGCTGGAAGTGGTGCTGGATCTGGGCCGGGTGCCGGAGGCCCGTTACCCCGGCCGGGTGAAAGAGCTTGGTGATCGGCCGATCGAGCGGGCCGATCTGGCGGCTGTGCTGGAGCAACTCGGGCCCTTCGGCGGCGACAACCGCGCCGGCATTGAGCGCACCCTCCACCGCATCAGTGCCATCCGGAATCGCACCGGCGAGGTGGTGGGCCTCACCTGCCGGGTGGGCCGGGCGGTGTTCGGCACGGTGGTGATGGTGCGCGACCTGCTCGATTCCGGCAGCTCCTTGCTGCTGATGGGCCGCCCTGGTGTGGGTAAGACCACCGCCCTCCGGGAGATCGCCCGAGTGTTGGCCGATGAGCTCGGCAAGCGGGTGGTCGTGATCGACACCAGCAATGAGATCGCCGGGGATGGTGACATTCCCCATCCGGCGATCGGCCGGGCCCGGCGCATGCAGGTGGCCCGGCCTGAACTGCAGCACCAGGTGATGATCGAGGCGGTGGAAAACCACATGCCGGAAGTCATCGTGATCGATGAAATCGGCACCGAGTTGGAGGCCCAGGCGGCGCGCACCATCGCCGAGCGGGGTGTGATGCTCGTGGCCACGGCCCACGGCAATGAGCTCGCCAACCTGATCAAGAACCCCACCCTCAGCGATCTGGTGGGTGGGATTCAGTCGGTGACCCTGGGGGATGAGGAGGCCCGCCGCCGCCGCACCCAGAAGACGGTGCTGGAACGGGCCGCCGAGCCCACCTTCCCAATGGCGGTGGAGATGCACAGCCGCCATCGCTGGCTCGTGCATGCCGATGTGGCGCGCACGGTGGATCTGCTGCTGCGGGGTCAGGCGGCCCGGCCCCAAGTGCGGGAGCTGGCTGCTGATGGGCAGGTGCGGCTGGCGGAATCCCCAGCGCCCAAGGTGCCCGCACCTCCAGCGCCCACGAGCCGGGTGGCGGCGGGCCCGCGCCTGGTTCAACGCCCCCTGCCTCCCCTGCAGGAACCCGAGGCGCTGATCGAGGAACTCGATGGGCCGCCGGAGCCGGCTGAGGAGGCCCCAGCCTCCGCCGCTTCCAATCAGCCGCTGCGCGTCTATGGCGCCGGTATCAGCCGTTCACTGCTGGATCAGGTGGCCCGGGCCCGGCGTCTGCCGGTGGAAACGGCCCCCAGCGTGGAGCTGGCCGATGTGGTGCTGAGCGTGCGTCAGCAGCTGGGCCGGGATCCCCATGTGCGTCGCCACGCTCAGGAGCTGGGGATTCCGATCCTGGTGATCAAGAGCGGCGCTCTGCCCCAGATCCAGCGGGGCCTGGAGCGTTTGCTGGAGCGGCGCCACAGCGCGGTTGCAGCGGCTCCGGGTGCTCCTGCAACCGCCCCCGATGCCGACGACCTCCATGCGGCTCTGGAGGAATGCCGGCTGGCGGTGGAGCAGGTGGTGCTCCCCCAGGGGCGGCCTGTGGAGCTGCTGCCCCGAAGTGAGCGCGTGCGCCGTCTGCAGGCCGAACTGGCTGCCCGTTACCGGCTGCGTTCGGCTGAGTTCGGCCGCGGCCGCGAGCAGCGCCTACGGGTGTTTCCCGCCTGAGGGCGGGCCTGAGTTGACGAAGGTCCCGGCGCTGTGGGTAACTAGCTGAACGCCAGCGCTGCAGGTGCTGGGGTTTTCCCCAGTGGGCCGTCGCCAAGCGGTAAGGCAGCGGGTTTTGGTCCCGCCATTCCTAGGTTCGAATCCTAGCGGCCCAGTTTTATCGGTTTTAAAACCGATTTGCATTCAATAGCTTTCGCTGAATGAGAGCGCCGCTGCTCGTTTTTGATTTCGACGGCGTGCTCGTCGACGGCATGCGCGAGTACTGGTGGTCGGCCCGCGAGGCGGTGTTGGAGCTGGCCCCTGGGCTGGAGCTGCCCGAGCGGGCGCCCGAGGGCTTTGCGTTGCTACGTCCCCTGATCCACAAGGGTTGGGAGATGGTGCTGATGGCCGCCGAGCTCTCCCGCGCTGATCTGGATCTCGACGCCCTGCTGGCCCACTACGGCGAGGCCTTGGATCCTGCGCTGGCGCGATGGGGTTGGGATTCCGCCCTGCTGCAGAACACTCTGGAGCGGGTGCGCCATGGGGCCATCAGCGCCGATCGCGCCTCTTGGCTGGCCCTGCACAGCTTTTATCCCGGGGTGCCCGAGCGGCTCACAGCCCTGGCTCAGGAGGGGGCGGCCTGGATCGTGCTCACCACCAAGGGCGGTGCCTTTGCGCAAGAGCTGCTGGCGGCGGCTGGGCTGGCGCCGGCCGCGGTGTTCGGCCATGAGCAGGGCAGCAAGCCAGAGGTGCTCGCCCGTCTGCGGGAGCCCGGCCGCACGCTCTGGTTCGTGGAAGACCGCCGCCCCACCCTCGAGCTGGTGCGGGCCACCCCCGGCCTGGAGGCCGTGCGCTGCTTCCTGGTGAGCTGGGGTTACCTGGGGCCCGGAGATCGCGACCGGTTGCCGGAGGGGATTGCGCTGCTGGAGCCGCAGGCCTTCGCCGCCCCCCTGGCGCAGTGGCCCTGAGTTAGTAAAGTACGTGCGTACTACACGCAATTGAGACGCCGGCCCCGTTCGGTGGCACTGGTTCTTCCGGAGCCGCAGGATGGCTGTTCAGGAATCCGGGATCGCCGCCCGTGGTGATCGTTCCAGTGGAGTCCTGCCTGTTGCGGCCCGTTCCTTCGCTGTTTATCGCTAGCCATGCCTGCTGATTCCAAGGCCGCTGCCAACGGGGCTGCTGCGTCGAAAGAGAGTTCCCGCGAAGCGGCCGAGCGCGACAAGGCCCTTGGTCTGGTGCTCAACCAGATCGAGCGCAACTTCGGTAAGGGCTCGATCATGCGCCTGGGGGATGCCTCCCGCATGCGGGTGGAAACCATCAACACCGGCGCCCTCACCCTGGATCTGGCACTGGGGGGCGGCTATCCCAAGGGCCGGGTGGTGGAGGTGTATGGGCCGGAGAGTTCCGGTAAAACCACCCTCACCCTGCATGCCATCGCCGAGGTGCAGAAGCGCGGCGGCGTGGCCGCCTTCGTGGATGCGGAGCACGCCCTGGATCCGGTGTATGCCGCCTCGGTGGGTGTCGACATCGAAAACCTGCTGGTGTCCCAGCCGGATACCGGTGAGATGGCCCTCGAAATCGTCGACCAGCTGGTGCGCTCCGCCGCCGTCGACATCGTGGTGGTCGACTCGGTGGCCGCCCTCACGCCTCGTGCCGAGATCGAGGGTGAGATGGGCGACCTGGCGGTGGGCAGCCAGGCCCGTCTGATGAGCCAGGCGATGCGCAAGATCACCGGCAACATCGGCAAATCTGGCTGCACGGTGATCTTCCTCAACCAGCTGCGCCAGAAGATCGGCGTTACCTACGGCAACCCGGAAACCACCACCGGTGGTAATGCGCTCAAGTTCTATGCGTCGGTGCGGCTTGACATCCGTCGCATCCAGACCCTCAAGCGCGGCACGGAGGAATACGGCATCCGCGCCAAGGTGAAGGTGGCCAAGAACAAGGTGGCGCCGCCGTTCCGCATCGCCGAGTTCGACATTCTGTTCGGCCGCGGCATCAGCACCCTGGGCTGTCTGTTGGATCTGGCCGAGGAAACCGGCGTGGTGACGCGTAAGGGTGCCTGGTACAGCTACGACGGCGACAACATCGGCCAGGGTCGTGACAACACGATCACCTGGCTGGAGCAGAACCCTGAGCCCTGCCAGGTGATCGAGCAGCTCACGCGCCAGAAGCTCACCGAAGGTGCCGAGGTCACGGCCAACGCCATGAAGCCTCTGGCCGCTGCGGCCAAGGCAGCAGCGGCGACTCCCGCTCCTGCCGCGGCGGAAGCGGCGCTGGAAAGCCTGCCGGTGGCCAGCTGAGCCCCCTGCGGCTTGCCCCCCGGTCGTACACGCAAGAAGGGCGCCCCGCGGGGCGCCTTTTTGCTGGCTTGGATAGGTGGATTGAATGGAGCCGCCTGGGTGAGCTGTTCAGCTGGCGAGGGGGATCACGCCCTCCTTGGCCTTGGCGTTGCCGGGGGCCTGCTGAAGCACTTGGGCCACCCGCTGGAGCTCCTGGATGGCCTCGGCCCCCTCAAGCTTCACCAGTTCATGGCCGTCGCGGGATTCCACCCAGCTGATGCCGAAGTCGGACACCAGGAACCGCACCATGTGGTTGCTGCCCAGGTTGGCTACGAAAGAGGCGCCATGGCCGTCGCGACCGTCGCCGCACATGTAGCAAGTGGCGGCAAAACCGCGATCCTGCAGGCTGCGGGCGAGGGCCTGGAGACTCATGACGAGGTCTTGCACCACGCTTCTGTACTGCTCAGCGAGACGTGGAAACATGGCCGAATCTCATGCGTCTCTCAATCATAAGGTTTTCTTCAGGATTGCGTGAGTAGCAATGCCTACGGCGGCGGTCAGCCGTCGGCCAGGGCCCACCAGCCGGCTGCGGGGCCGATGAAGCGCACCACCACCCAGAACAGCACCAGGGCCGCAATCCCCACCCAGGCGCCGCGGGTGGTGAGGCGCACGAACTGATCCGCCTGGTTGCGGGTGAGCGGCAGCCAGGGCGCAATCCGGGGTGACTCGTCGACGTTGTCGCGCTTCACGGTTTTCGGTGGCAGGCCCTGGATGGCCCGGCGCTTGGCTTCTCCCATGCACCCCGTGGAAAGGTGCGGCCAGCCTATGCAGTGTTCTCGGTTGTATCGCTGCCAGGTGGCAGCAGACGGCGGAGTTCCACCCAGGGCTCCAGTGCTTCCAGCACCTGCTGGCCCCAGCTCCGGCTGCGCAGCCGGCCATCGAGCACAGCCAGCCGGCCGGTGCCGTGGCGGCGCAACCCCGCCAGACCCCGTTGCAGCCGGCCCATTCCATCGGGCAGGAGCCGCTCGCGGAACCAGTCGCGCCCCTGGCGCCGCAGGGTTTCCACCCGGGCCGCGGTGAGCGGATCTTCCAGGCTCGCAATCGGCAGTAGCGCTACCACCACCTGGCAGGGCAGGGGCAGCCGCTGTTGGTGGTCCAGCCACCAGTCCCAGCTGGCGCACACCACCCCGTTGCTCTCCGGAGCCGTGCTCTGGTGCACCACCCGGCTGCCAAACTCCGCCGCCAGAGCGGCCGCCAGCCCCAGCCGCAGGGGTTCGTCGTCGACTAACACCACGCTGAAGCCCCCCATCCCCAACACCAGGCGGCGGCTCTGCTCCAGCAGGTGTTCGCCGTAGTGCGGGCTGTTGGGCAGGGGCTGGCGCTGCGGCGCGAACAGGGGCAGCGGATCGGCCAGGGGCGGATCCCCCAGGCTCACCTCCACTGCCGGCTTGAGGCCCAGGCTGGCGCCGCCCCCGGCCGGTTCGCCCACCAGCACCGCGCCGCGGTTGGCCAGCAGGCCGTGCAGCACCCGCAGTGGCTCGAGGGGTTGACGGTGCAGCCGCCACTGCAGCAGCCCCGGTTGCAGGCGGGCCCAGCTGGCCCAGCCGCTGCGGGCCTCCAGCCAGCGGGGCCAGGGATCGGGCAGACCGTTCAGCAGCGCCAGCAGCTGGCGCAGTGGTGCTTCCTCCTCGGCACTGATCGGCACCAGCCGCTGGCCGCCGCCCGGATGCCGCAGCACCCGCCGGCTCAACCGTTCGTGCAGCTCCAACAGGCTGGCTTCGGCGCTGGGGTGGGCCCGCCGCAGCGCGTCCCAGTCGGCGGGGGTGATCACCACCTCCAGGGCCTGGCGCAGGTGGCCGTCGAGCAACTCCACCTCGGGAATCACCAGATGGCGATCCCCCAGCCGCTGCTGCTGCCAGAGCTGGATCAGCTCGCTGTGACTCAGCAGCCACAGCCGCACCGAGGCGGGAGGCTCCGGGCCCTCGCCGCAGGGCAGGCCCAGGCCGGCAGCCGCCAGCCTGGGCAGCTCCACCTGCAGCAGGCGCTGGCGCAGGGCATCGCTGGCCACCAGGGCCACGGGGGTGTCGCTGAGGGCCAGGGGCACCAGCAGTCCCACCCACCAGCTGGGGTCGCTGCCAGGGGCCAGGCGCACCAGCGTGTGGTCGGCGCGGCGCAGGCTGCGGGCCACCAGCCGGCTGAGGCTCAGGTGGTGGGGCCAGGCCTGGCGTCCCTCACTGCGCAGGAGATCCTTGAGCTGTTGGTGGGCGTGGGCTTCGAGCATCAACCCACCTCCAACCGAGATTGGATCGTAGGAAGCTGGCCCGAGCGCACCGCATCCGTGATGACCATCCCGAGTGGTTCTGGGTTGCAGGGGCCCGTGGGGGTGGTGGGGCTGGGGCTGATCGGCGGTTCCCTCGGCCTCGATCTGCGGGCCCGGGGCGTGGAGGTGCGCGCGCTGGTGCATCGCCAGGCCACGGCAGAACGGGCTCGGGAGCGGGGCCTGGCCGATGTGGTGGAGAGCGATCCGGCCGTGCTGGCCGGCTGCCGTCTGGTGGTGCTGGCCCTGCCCCTGCATCGTCTGCTGGATCCTGCACCGGAGCTGTTGGCGGCCCTGCCCGCGGAGGCCGCGATCACCGATGTGGGCTCGGTGAAGGGGCCGGTGCTGGAGCGCTGGCAGCCGCTGCATCCGCGCTTTGTGGCCAGCCATCCGATGGCGGGTACGGCCCAGGCCGGCGTGGAGGCGGGGGTGCGTGATCTCTTTGTGGATCGCCCCTGGGTGGCCACCCCCGATGCCGCCACCGAACCGGAGGCGCTGGCCCAGGTGCAGGCTCTGGCGGAGGCTTTGGGTTCGCGCTGGCTGAGTTGCGGTGCCGCTGAGCACGACCAGGCCGTGGCCCTGATCTCCCATCTACCGGTGCTGGTGAGCGGGGCGCTGCTGCTGGGGGCCGATCGCGGTGCTGTGGCAGGGGTCGCTGCCGGGGCTCAGGCCCTGCCGGAGTTGGTGCGGGCCCTGGCCTCCAGTGGCTTTGCCGACACCACCCGGGTGGGGGGCGGCAACCCGGAGCTGGGCACCCTGATGGCCCGCCACAACCAGGCCGCGGTGCTGGCGGCCCTGGCCCACTACCGCCAGGCCCTCGAAGCCTTGGAGCAGCAGGTGCGCAGCAACGCCTGGCCTGAGCTCCAGGCCGAGCTCGAGCGGTGCCAGCAGCTGCGGCCTGAGTTTCTCTGAACTAAGCCACCACCAGGGTTTCCCCCTGGCTTGCCAGCAGCTGGCGGCAAGCGGTGAGGGCCGAGAGGCTTACTCCGGCCGTGCCCTCACCCGGATAGATGCTGTCGCCGCAGAGCCAGAGGCCCGGCAGGGGGCTGCGGCTAGCCAGCCCAAAGGGCCCGAAGCGGCTGGGGTGTTGGCCCAAGCCACCCACGTAGCCGTAGGGCCGGCCCGTCCAGCGCTGGAAGCCTCGGGGTGTGGACAGCTCGGCGTGGAGCCAGTCGCCCGGCGCCAGCCCGAGCAGCTTGCCCAGACCGCGCTGCATCCCCTGCATGGCGCCGGATTTGGCCGCTTCGTAGGCGCTGGGCTCCAGTTCGAACCAGGGTTTGGCCGGATTGAACACACTGGCGATCACGCTGGCCTGGCCGGCCGGCGCCCGCCCATCGCCCTCGTGGCTCACCGACACGAACAGCGAGCCCGGATCGCTCCAGTCGAGCTGGAGATGGCTCGGGCAATCGGCGGGCAGGCGCTCGCGCGGCACGGCGCCATAGAGCACCAGCGCCCCTGACGGTTCGCCAAAGCTGGCGATGCGTTGGGCGTAACGGCTCGGCATGGCATCGCCCAGCAGTTGCGGCAGCTGCTGGGGCGGCACGGTGCACACCACATCCGCTGTCTCCAGCTCCAGCAGGCGGTTGCCGGGGCCGCGGCATTTCAGCTGCCAGCCCCCGTGGGGTAGCGGCCGCAGGGCCTCCACGCGCGTGCGCAGCTGCAGCTCCCCGCCCCAGTGGCTCAGCGCCGCTTCCAGCCGATTGCAGAGCTCCTGCATCGAGCCATGCAGATGCCAGAGCCCCAGCGGCGCTTGGGCCATGGCCAGCACCGTGACGCCGTAGAGCGCGGCGGTGCGATGGGCAGGTTCCTGGGAATAGAGCTTGAGCTGCAGGTCGAGAAAGCGGCGCAGGCGCCGGTCTGTGTTGCAGCCGCAGATCCGCAGCAGATCGGCCACGGTGCTCGCGGCCAGCAGGCCGCTGGCCAGGTTGGCCGGGGCCAGGGCCCCCAGCAGTTGGCCCAGATCCCAGAGGGTGCGGGGCGGCAGCACCGGATCGCGGCCCGCGAAGCCCCAGTTGGCCTGGTGAATGGCTTGGCACAGCCCCCAGAAGCGCTCGCTGCCTGGAAACTGCCGCTCCCGCTCAGCCCGCCAGCGCTGCGGATCGCGCCACAGATGGATCGGCGGGCTGCCATCGCCGAGGTGCACCACGCAACCCGGATCGAGGGGCGTGGCGGCTGGCGGCTCCACCTGCAGGTGGGCGAACAGGCGGGCGTGGCTGCCGCCCGGCTCCAGTCCGGCCACCTGGGTGGCACCCACATCAAAGGTGTAGGGGCCGCGCCGGAAGGTGCCGGCGCAGCCGCCGCTCTGGTGATGGGCTTCCAGCAGCAGCACGTTCCTGCCGGCGCGGGCCAGCAGCGCCGCCGCCGTGAGGCCGGCGATGCCGGCACCGATCACCACCGCATCGGGGCGTTGCATGGCGGCATGCTGGCAGCCACGCTTCGCCAGCCGCGCCGTGGTTGCCCCCAGTGCCGCCCGCCTGAGTGCCTGGCTGGAGCCGCGGCTGCCGGGCCTGCTTGCCGCTGAATTGCCGGTGCGCCACCTCACCCCAGTGGGTGGCGGCTGCATTCACGCCGCCTGGCACCTGGAGCTCGCAGGCGGCGTCAGCCTGTTCGCCAAAACCAACCGTCCAGGTGCCCTGCCGATGCTGCAGGCCGAGGCCGATGGTCTGAAGGCCCTGGCGGAAGTGGCGGTTGGGGGGCTCACGATTCCCGCGCCGCTGGCCCTGGGCGAGTTCGACGGCCAGGCGCTGCTGGTGTTGCCCTGGCTGGAGCTGGATGGGCGCGGCAGCAGTGATGGCTGGCAGCGGCTGGGGGGTGATCTGGCCCGTCTGCACCGGGCTTCATTGCCGCTCAACCGGGGCCGGGGCTATGGCTTCGGGTCCGACAACTTCATCGGCTCAGGCCCCCAGCCCAATGGCTGGCTGGCCAACTGGGGCACGTTCTTCGCCCAGCGCCGGCTGGCTCCCCAACTGGAGTTGCTGCGCCGCAGCGGCGTCCGGCTGGAGGGCAGTGATTGTTTGCTGGAGCAGGTGCCGGGCTGGCTTTCAGACCATGAGGCCCAGCCGGTGCTCGTGCACGGCGATCTGTGGAGCGGGAATGCCGGATTGCTCGAGGGTGGCGGCGGCGCGCTATTCGATCCCGCCGCGTACTGGGCCGACCGCGAAGTGGATCTGGCGATGGCCCGGCTGTTCGGGGGCTTTCCTGCGGCCTTCTTTGCGGGCTATCAACAGGAATGGCCCCTGCCGCCTGGGGCCGAGGGCCGGGTGGAGCTCTACAACCTGTATCACTTGCTCAACCACGCCAACCTCTTTGACGGCGGGCCCGGCGGCAGCTACAGCCGCCAGGCCCAGGCCACGATCCAGAGGCTGTTGCGTGAATGGGGCTGAGCGCAGATCAGCCCCTTGAAGGGTTAGCCCAGATATTCCTTGCGCAGGTTCTGGATGCGGGCCACCACACCACTGCGCTTCTCGCTGGTGGTGAGGTTGTTCCAGCTCCACTGACCCACCACCACCAGGCCGAGCAGCTCCAGCAGGCCGGGCACGATCGGTAGCAGGTTGATGGTGTCGAGCACGCCCTTGATCAGGATCTGGGCCACGATCACCGCCACGATGATGCCGGTGGCCTTGCCGATCCGGCCCATCTGGTTCCAGTCCACCTGATCGAGGGTCTGGTTCACCTTGCCGATGATCTCGCTGTAGCGCTCGCTGAAGCTCACGCCGGATTCGGCGTTCTCCACGCCAGCGGTGGTGGCCGTGCTTTCGTTGGCCGGCTCGGTGGTGGCGTGGTCGAGCGTTTCAGTGGTGGTGTCGCTCATTGCGCCTGGTCCCCGGAACTGGAATGGCCAATAAGGTATCCGGGTGGCTTTCCAACCGCCAGAGCGGATCGTCGCCCGTGCGGAGCTGCTCACCGTGCTTGGGCAGTGGTGCCGTGCCGCCGCTCCGGAAGAAGCCTGTGCGCTGCTGATTGGCGCGCGGCACGGTGTGGAGTGGCGGCTGCAGCAGCTCTGGCCCTGCTGCAACGTGTGGCCGGATCCTTTTGAACGCAGCCATCGCTTCGCGATCGATCCAAGGGAGCAGCTGCAGGCTCAAAAGTGGGCCCGGGGCCGGAATTTGGAGCTGCTGGGCGCGGCCCACAGCCATCCCACGAGTGCGCCGCTGCCCTCCGCCCCCGACCTGGCTCTCACCGCGGCCCCGGCCCTGATGCTCATCTGGGGTTCATGGCAGCCGGATCGGGAGCCGGAGCCGCTGGTGTGGTGGCTGGAGGATCCGCCCGCCGCGCCGCGCCAGTTGGAATGGAGAATGGAGCGCTGACGGACGCTTTCCATGCTTCCTCCCGACACCAGCGGCATCCAGCTGAGCCCTGATGAGGTGGCCCGCTTTGCCCGGCACCTGATCTTGCCGGAGGTGGGCATGGAGGGCCAGAAGCGCCTCAAGGCGTCCTCCGTGCTGTGCGTGGGCACCGGCGGCCTGGGTTCTCCGCTCCTCCTTTATCTGGCGGCGGCGGGCGTGGGCCGCATCGGCATCGTCGATTTCGACGTGGTGGATCACTCCAATCTGCAGCGCCAGGTGATCCACGGCACCAGCTGGGTGGGCAAGCCCAAGATCGAATCCGCGAAGGCCCGGATCCTGGAGATCAACCCCCACTGCCAGGTGGATCTCTACGAAACGGCGCTCACCAGCGAGAACGCGCTGCAGATCATCGAGCCGTACGACATCGTCTGCGACGGCACCGACAACTTCCCCACGCGCTATCTCGTCAACGACGCCTGCGTGCTGCTGGGCAAGCCCAACGTGTACGGCTCGATCTTCCGGTTTGAAGGTCAGGCCACGGTGTTCAACCTGGATGCCGAAAGCCCCAACTACCGCGACCTCTTCCCCGAGCCGCCGCCGCCGGGCATGGTGCCCTCCTGCGCCGAGGGCGGTGTGGTGGGCGTGCTGCCCGGGATCATCGGCGTGATCCAGGCCACCGAGGCCGTGAAGATCATCACCGGCATCGGCACCACCCTCAGCGGCCGGCTGCTGCTGTTCGATGCCCTTGGGATGAAGTTCCGCGAGCTGAAGCTGCGGCCCAACCCCGAGCGTCCGGTGATCGACAAGCTGATCGACTACCAGGAGTTCTGCGGCGTGGGCGGTACCGCCCCGGGCCAGGAAGAGGCTGGCAGCGTGCCCAGCATCACCGTGGCCGAGCTCAAAACCGTGATTGACGGCCAGCTCGAAGACATCCTGCTGCTGGATGTGCGCAATCCCCCCGAGGCCGATATCGCCGTGATCCCTGGCTCCGTGTTGGTGCCCCTGGATCGCATTGAGAGCGGTGAGGCCATTGAAGATGTGCGCCGTCTGGCCGAGGGCAAGAAGCTCTACGTGCATTGCAAGCTGGGCGGCCGCAGCGCCAAGGCCCTGCTCGCCCTGGGCCGTCACGGCATCGAGGGCATCAACGTGAGCGGCGGCATCGATGCCTGGAGCGAGCACATTGATCCTGAGGTGCCCCGCTACTGAGCCGCATCCGCGGGGTGGGGGTGGCTCAGTAATCCACTCCCCGCTTGAGATCCACGCCGCGTTCGGCGTAGTGCTTGTGGCACACCATCTCGGAGTGCACCGAGGCCAGATCGAAGTAGGCGGGGCGGTTCTTGCAGCGGCCGGTGAGGATCACCTCGGTTTCGGCCGGTTTGCGCAGCAGGGTCTGCACAATCGGTTCCACCGGCAGTAGCTCCAAGTCCACGGTGGGATTGATCTCATCGAGGATCACCGTTTTGTAGAGGCCGCTGGAGATTGCAGCGCGGGCGATTTCCCAGGCCCGCTCGGCTTCCACGTAATCGATCGGCTGCTGCTGGCCGCGCCACACGATGGCGTCGCGGCCGGAGCGGAGGTGATCCACCAGGTGGGGATAGCTCTCGCGTAGGGCGGCGATGGCTGCATCTTCCGTGTAACCGCTGCCGCCCTTGAGCCACTGCAGGATCAGCACCCGGTGGCTCTTGTCTTGGCTGATGCCTCGGCCGATGGCCTGCAGGCCCTTGCCCAGGGCACTGGTGCTCTTGCCCTTGCCCTCGCCCGTGTAGATCTCGATCCCATCGAGGCCCTGGGGCTGATCCTCGTCGTCGAGGCTGCCCTGGCGCCGGTGGGCGCGCATCTCCGAGTGCAGATCGGCCAGCTGCACCAGCTGGCGCGGGGCCCCCCGGCCGGTGCAGATCACCTCCATCCCGGGCGGTTTGGCGGCCAGGGTGCGGCACACCTCCTCGGTGTCGAGCAAGCCCAGATCGAGTACGGGGTTGAGCTCATCGAGCACCACCACTGAATAGAGGTTGGAGGCGATGGCCCCCTTGGCGATGTCCCAGCCGCGCTGGGCCTCCTGCCGGTCGAACTTGGTGGCTTCTTCGGCGGTGAAGAACTCGCCCCTGCCAGTGCGCACCTGATCAATCAGGTGGGGGAAGCCCTGCTGCAGGGCTTCGATGGCGGAGTCTTCGTCGTAGGCGCGCCCGGGGCCCTTGAGGAAGCGCAGCAGCAGCACCCGGGTGCGCTTCTGCTCGCAGATCCCCAGGCCGATGGTGCGTAGCACCACCCCCAAGGCGGCCTGGCTCTTGCCCTTGCCGTCGCCGTCGTACACGTGCAGCTGCCCATGGGCGCGCTCGTCGCTGCCGGCCGCCGTGCGGATGCCGATGCCCCGGCCCGTTCCCCGCTGCGGCGTCTGGGTGCTGCTCATGGGCGGATGCTACCGGCGCTGGCCGGTGCCGGATTGCCAGGATCAAAGCCGCGCATGCTTCCGCTGTGGCCTTCTCGTTGCTCGACAGCCTGCCGCCGGAGCTGGAGCGGGCCCTGGACCAGCTGCGGGCCGAAGTGGCGGCCCGGCCAGCGGTGGTGGTGGCCTATTCCGGCGGTGTCGATAGTGCCCTGGTGGCGGCCATCGCCGTAGAGCAGCTGGGCAGCAGGGCCCAGGCGATCACCGGCGTATCGCCTGCCCTAGCCCCCCATCTGCGCCAGGAGGCCAGCGACCAGGCCCGTTGGCTGGGCATCCACCACCGGGAGGTGCCCACGGCTGAGCTGGCGGATCCGGCCTACGCCGAGAACCCCGAGAACCGCTGCTACGCCTGCAAGCGTGAGCTCCACAGTGTGTTGGCGCCGATTGCGGCCGCGGCGGGCGGAGCTGCGGTGCTGGATGGGGTGAACCGCGACGACCTGGGCGACTATCGCCCCGGCATCCAGGCGGCCCGCGAGCACGGGGTGCATTCACCCCTGGCCGACTGCGGCATCGACAAGGCCGGTGTGCGCCAGCTCTCGAAGGCCCTGGGCCTGCCCTGGTGGGACAAGCCCGCCAATCCCTGCCTGGCCTCCCGCTTCCCCTACGGCGAGCCGATCACCGCCCAGCGTTTGGTGCGGGTGGCGGCAGCGGAAGAGTGGCTGCGCCAGCGCGGGTTCCCTGAGCTGCGGGTGCGGAGCCAGGGCCAGACGGCCCGGATTGAATTGCCGGCGGCGCGGCTGGGGGATGCGCTGGAGCAGTGGCGTGACGCGGAGCAGCGCCAGGCGCTGGTGGAAGCCTTCCGCCAGCTGGGCTTCACGGCCGTGGGGCTGGATCTGGAGGGCCTGGTGAGCGGCAAGCTCAACCGCGAGCTGGCTTCCTGAGCCGGAAGTGCGTTCGGTGGTTGGTCAACGCTGCGGATGGGCAACAAAAAAGCCCCCGGCTGGCGGGGGCTCGTCGCGCTGATCGTGGCGGTCAGATCGGATCGATCAGGCAACCAGAGCCGGTTCCCGTTCGCTTCCGGCGATGGCTGAAGGAGTTTCGCGGCGGAAACTGGTGAGTTTCTGACTGCTCGCGCCCAGTTCTTCGGCCAGCACCTGGCAGGCGCGCTCGGGCATGGTGTGGTCACCACAGGTGAACACGTCCACGGCGGCATAGCCCGATTCGGGCCAGGTGTGGATCGAGATGTGAGATTCGGCCAACAGGGCCAGACCTGTGACGCCCTGCGGCTCGAAGCGGTGGGTGATCAGGTTGAGCAGGGTGGCACCAGCCCGTTTTGCAGCAGTGGTGATGGTGTCCCTGAGGAAAGCTTCGTCGTCGAGCTTGGAGCTTTCGCAGCCGTAGAGCTCGAGAATGCAGTGTTTGCCCACGGTGTCAGACACCGGCTGA
Organism: uncultured cyanobacterium; assembly: GCA_903862155.1. Classification (GTDB taxonomy): domain Bacteria; phylum Cyanobacteriota; class Cyanobacteriia; order PCC-6307; family Cyanobiaceae; genus UBA5018. Next base: position 25,528 of record CAIOXF010000115.1, read on the forward strand.
GCAGAGGTGGAGAGGGTGGCGTCAGCTCCGTTCCATCCCGGGTTGGGGTGGAGGCAGGGCAGGGTCTGGGTCATCGAATCCGACCGCACAAGCCGACCACCATACGTGGTTTGCCTGTTTCAGTCGGCTTCGAGCCTCCCAGCGTGCATCTGCACCACCTGGCTGGCCTCGCGCCAACCGGGGCTGAACGCCTCCACATGGGTGGCACTCACCAGGCACTGGTGTTCCGTTCCCACCGCCTCCAGCAGCAGTTGCTGGCGGGTGGGGTCGAGTTCGGCGAGCACGTCGTCGAGCAGCAGCAGGGGCGGTTCGCCCACTACTTCGCCCACCAGCTCCAATTCCGCCAGCTTCAGGGCCAGCACCAGGGTGCGTTGCTGGCCGGCGGAGCCGTAGCGCCGCGCCGCATCACCGGCCAGCAGCAGGGCGATCTCGTCGCGGTGGGGGCCCACCGTGCACTGGCCCAGGCGCCGCTCTTCCGAACGCTGGGCCAGCAGCTGCTCCGCCAGGGCTGCCCGCCAGGGCTCCTCCGCTTCCTCGCCGTCGAGGCGGGTGCCGCTGCGGTAGCTGAGCTCCAGCGTTTCGTTGCCGCCGCCCAGGCGCTGCTGCCACTGCCGGGCCAGGGGTTCGAGCCGGCGCAGGGCCCGGGCCCGCCGGCGATGCAGCCGGGTGCCGATCACCGCCATCTGCAGGTCGAAGGCATCCAGCAGCCCATCGAGCTGATGGCCCGCCAGGCCGCGGCGCAGCAGCTGGCTGCGTTGGCGCAGCAAACGCCCATAGCGGCTGAGCAATTCGCCGTAGAGGGGCTCCAGTTGAAGCACCACCCGATCGAGCCACTGGCGCCGCACCGCGGGCTCGCCGCGCACCAGCTCCAGATCCAGGGCGCTGAAGCCCACGCAGCGCAGGGAGCCCAGCAGGTCTAGCTGGCGCTCCAGTGGTTTGCCGTTGCGCTGGGCGCTGCGGCCGCCCATCCGGCGTAGCTCCAGCTGGAGCAGGTCGCCGCTGCTGGTGCGGGCCCGCACCAGGCTGGAGGGGTGGCCGTGGCGGATCAGATCCCGGTCGGAGCCGGTGCGGTGAGACCGCAGGCTGCCCAGCAATTCCACCGCCTCCAGCAGGTTCGACTTGCCCTCGCCGTTGCACCCCACCACCAGCAGCCTGGACGCCTCCAGGGCCAGCTCCAGCCGCTCGACGTTGCGGAACTGGTTCAGCTCCAGGCGTTCCAGCCGGATCGGGCGGCCGATGGGAGGGTTGGCAGTGAGCGGTTAAGGTAGGCCTTGCGGAGTGTTGCCGTATCCGGCGCCAACCCGCTGATGAGTCAGCGCTTGGGCATGTAGCTCAGTTGGATAGAGCATCAGATTCCGGTTCTGAGTGTCGGGGGTTCGAGTCCCTCCATGCTCGCTGTCTCAACTGCTGAAAACCTCCCCTCCCGGTGGGAGGTTTTTTTGTGGTTCGCGCATCCGAGCGCCGCTGGTAGGTCCGCCCTTGGTTGTGGGGCTGAGCGGCGGCTGATCGGCTCAGCGGGGGTGGCTGGGTTCAGTCGCGCACCAGCTGCAGTCCCATGGCCCGGATGCCGCCGGGATCCACCACGAAGCCATGGCGCTCCAGGGCCTCCAGGGCCGCTGGCGGTGCCGAGAGCGAGATGCTGCACCCGCCCAGCTCGCGTCGCAGCCGCGACAGTGCTGCGTGCACCAGGGCCAGCAGTACGCCCCGCTGCTCCGGATCGGCTGGATCGGCGGCCAGGTCCCAGAGGTTGGCGTTGAGGGCCAGATCGCTGGTGATGCGCACGAAACCCACCAGTTGCTCGGCCGGATCCAACACGCTGAAGTGCCAGAGGCTGTGCTCCAGCACCAGGCTCCAGCGCTCGGTGCTGCGCGGCGGATCCCCCATCAGGGTGAGCAGCCGGTTGAGGGCCTCTGGGCTTGGCGGAGTGTTCTCAAGCAGGCGGTAGCCCTCGGCGAGCCGGGGAGCGGCTGGCTGGCTGCGAAAGGGGATCAACAGGGAGTCCAGAACCGGAAAGGAAATCAGCCGGTGTTGCGCATGCCGGCGGCGATGCCATTGATGGTGAGCAGGGCACCGCGCAGCAGCTCGCTGCGGCTGTAGGTGCGGCCGTCGTCGCTGGTGGCTGCGGCCTCGCTCATGGGCGGCTGGCGATTTTGGTCGCGCAGGCGGCGCAGCAGCGCGACCTGCAGATAGCCGAGGGGCACGATCGTGCTGTTGCGCAGATCCACCGAGAGCTGCAGGGCCGGATCACCATCAAGTAGGCGCTGATGGCCGGTGACGGCCAGCACAAGATCGCGGGTGAGGCTGAACTCGGCAGCGATCGTTTGGAAGATGGCTTCGAAGGCTTCGCGGCTCTCGCTCCGCCCCAGTGACTGCACGTAGTGATGGGCCAGGTCAATGTCGACCTTGGAGAGGGTCATCTCCACCTTGGAGATGAGCATGCGGAAGAAGGGCCAGCGCTGGTAGAGCAGCTGCAGCAGCTCCAGCTGTTCGGGGTCGCGGTCGAGCTCCTCCTGCAGGGCAGCCCCCACCCCGAACCAGCTGGGCAGCAGGAAACGGCTCTGGGTCCAGCCGAATACCCAGGGAATGGCCCGGAGACTGGAGAGATCCTTGGCGCCGCCCTTGCGGCGGGCCGGTCGGCTCGAGATCTGCAGCTTGCTGATCTCTTCGATCGGGGTGCACTGCTGGAAGAACGCCACCAGATCCGGGTTGTCGTGCACCAGGGCCCGGTAGAAGTCGCGGGAGCGGGCTGCCAGGCGGCCCATCAGCTCGTTCCAGGCCGGGGTGTCGTCGACCGGGGTGCTCACCAGGCTGTTCTGGATCACCGCCGTGGTGACGGTTTCCAAGTTGTAAAGCGCCAGCTCGGGCAGGGCGTACTTCGACGCCAGCACCTCACCCTGCTCGGTGATCTTGATCCGGCCGCTGAGGGTTCCGCTGGGTTGGGCCAGGATCGCCTGATAGGCAGGGCCACCGCCGCGGCCCACCGATCCACCCCGGCCGTGGAAGATGCGTAGCGCCACGCCGTGGTGGGTGGCCAGCCGCTGCAGGGCGATCTGGGCCTTGTGGATCTCCCAGTTGCTGGAGAGGAAGCCCGAATCCTTGTTGCTGTCGGAGTAGCCGAGCATCACCTCCTGCAGGGGCTGGTCGGCTTCCGGGCCCATCAGCAGCTCCAGGTAGAAGCTGTCGCCCAGCAGCCTGCCCATCACCGCCGGAGCGCCCTGCAGGTCTTCCACCGTTTCGAACAGGGGCACCACCAGCAGGCCGGAGCGGCGGGTCTGGGGATCCACCAGGCCGGCTTCCTTGGCCAGCAGCAGCACCTCCAGCAAGTCCGACACCGTGTGACTCATCGAGATCACGTAGGTGCGGCAGATACGTGAGCCGAATTCGTGCTGCAGCCGTTGCAGCATGCGGAACACGGCAAAGGTTTCGGCCGTGGCCGGGCTCCAACTGGCGGCGGGGGGCAGCAGGGGCCGACGGGTTTGCAGTTCGGTGAGCAGCCAGGTGATGCGCTGCTCCTCGTCCATCTCGGCGTAAGGCACCGGCAGCTGCAGGTACCGGGTGAGCTCGTCGAGGGCGTCGCTGTGGCGGGTGCTTTCCTGGCGGATGTCGAGGCTGGCCAGGCAGAAGGAAAAGATGTGCGCCTGGCTGATCAGGTGCTGCAGGGCCTCACAGCTCAGGCCCGTGCTGTCCATGCTCTGCTGGATCAGCTCTAGGTCGCTGCGGAACTCATCCACCGAGGCGTAGTGGAGCTCCTGGGGAGGGCCGCTGTGGGTGGCCGCGAGGTTGCCGCCGGTGAGGGGTACCGCCGCCGGGGACTCGCAGGGGGCTTCCCAGCCGGCATCGGCCAGGTTGTGGTTGCGCACCAGCGAGAGGCGCAGCCGCTCCAGCATGTAGCTGAGCTTGAGGCGGTAGGGCTCCAGCCGGTAGCGGGCTGCGCGCTCCTCGTAGATCTCGGGAAAGCGCAGCCGGTCCATCTCCAACGACTCCAGCAGCGCCGGGCTCACCTGGCTCCACTGCATCGAGATGCTGAGTTGGTCGCGCAGGTTGCCTACGGCGCGGATGTAGCGCTCGAGCATCAGCTGGCGCTGATAGCAAGCCGTGCGCCAGGTGATCTCCGGCGTGACGGACGGGTTGCCGTCGCGGTCGGAACCCACCCAGGAGCCGAAGCTGCAGAAGGCATCGCGGGGCGGCACCACATCCGGGTAACTGGTGCCGAGGGCGGCATGGATCCGCTGCCGCAGGTACGGCATCGCATCGAACAGCACCTGCTGGAAGTAGTGCAGGGCGTAGTCGACTTCGTCGAGAACGGTGGGCTTGAACTGGTGCAGCTCATCGGTGCGCCACCACAGCCGGATCTCCTCCTCCAGCTGCTGGCGCAGGCTCTGGCGCTCCACCGTGTTGAGCAGGGTGCCCTGCTCGAGTTTCTGAATCAGGGCCGCCACCCGCCGCTGCTTGTGGCGCACGGTGTGGCGCACGATCTCGGTGGGATGCGCCGTGAACACCAGGCGCAGATCCAGATCGCGCAGCAGGGTTTCGATCTTGGCCGGGGGCACGTTCAGGGCCCGCAGCCGCTCGAACAGCTGGCGGAACGTGGCCGGCTCGGTCTGGCTGGCCAAAGGCGGCAGGAACGGATCGGTGCAGACCGGCTCGCCGCTGGTTTTGAGGCTGTCGAGGTAGCTGTCTTCCTCGATGTGCTGCTCGAGGATGTTCACCAGCTGGAAATAGAGCGAGAACGCCCGGGCCGCGGCGATCGCTTCAGCCAGATCCATCTCGCGGATCAGCTTCACGATCGCGCCGGTGTCGATGGCGCCATCGCCCACCTCGCTGGGTTCGCTGAGTTTCTTGAGCCGCAGCAGCCGTTCCGCCTGCCCCGGCGGACATTCACTGCGCAGCACCTCCTGCCAGAGGTCTTCCACCAGCTCAAGCCGTTCCCCCAGCAGTCGGGTGGCCCTGGGCGAGGGCTCAAGTGTCGTGGGCACGACCGGGCTGGCTGCGGAGCTTGCAGATGCGCTTGCAGACATGACTGGCCCCATGGAGGCGTGCCGCGACGCGGTGGAATCCATGATCATCCCAAAGGGGTTGGGGCCTGGTCTGTCGCGAGGGCAGCCGCCAGAGAAGCTTCCTGGCGCTCCAGGGCGGCCGCATCGCTGGCCACGATCGCGGCGATGGATTCGCCCCGGCCATGGCGCTCCAGCCATTGCATGGCGGTGTTGCCCTGCTGGAGCAGCACGTGTAGGGGCTCGAGGGTGGCCTCCAGCTCCAACTCGCGGGCCAGGGGCGCCATGCGCTCCAGGGCGGCGGCGATCCAGTCGCGGGCCGTGATGGTTGAGCCATCGCGCCAGTGGCGCAGCTCGGCCTGGAGGCTGGAGCTGGCCACTGCCCGATCGTTGGCATCGGCCAGGGCCGCCAGTTCTGTGGCCTGCAACTGGCTGGCCTTGAGCGGATCCTCGCCGGCGGGATCGCGCACCAGTTGGTGCAGCCGCAGTTCGGCAAAGGCCGTGATCGCCAGCAGCAGGGCCGGATCGGCCACCAGATCGCAGATGCGGATCTCGAGGCGGTTCAGGTTGTGGGGGCGATCGTCACCGTTGGGCCGCACCGACGTCCAGAGGTGACGCACGTTCTGCATGCCACCAGCGGCCAGCTGGGCCTCCATCCAGTCGATGTAGTGCTGGTGGCTGATGAACAGCGGCACCTGGGGCGGGGTGAGCGGGAACTGCAGCCAGCGCTGGGAGTGGGCACCGCACACCTGGCCATCGAGGAAGGGAGAGCTGGCCGAGAGGGCCAGCAGGAGGGCGGCTTCGCAGCGCAGCTGACGCAGCCCCGCGAACAGCTGCTCCATCGAACTGAAGCCGGCCGCCTCGGTGAGGCCGATGTTGATGTGCACGCTGGCGGTGACCACCCGCGTGCCGTAGGTGGTTTCGATGTAGCCGTGGTACGGGTTGGCCGAATCGGAGCGCTCAAAGCGCTGGCTGTTGCCCGTGCTGAGGGTGCTGCCGGGCAGCAGGGTGAGGCCCCGCTGGCCCAGCCAGGCCCGCAGGCGCTGGCGAGGCTCGAGCAACAGCTCCAGCTGGCGGCGGTAGCCCGCATCCGGGGGCGTCACGTACTCGAGGTTGCGGTGGTCGGGTTCGGTCACGAACCCCGCCAGCTCCCGCGCCGCCTCGGCGGCGCAGCCGACCACCGTGCCGTCGGGCCGGCCGGTGTACATCTCCACTTCGAAGCCCTTCAGCAGCAGGGGGGCTGTCATCGCGCCGCCCTCACAGCAGGCAAGCCAGGGCCTTCAGCATGCCGCGGGCCTTGTTGAGGGTTTCCTGGTATTCGGCTTCAGGGCGCGAATCCGCCACCAACCCAGCGCCGGCCTGCACCTGCACCCGCCAGCCCCCTTCGGGATGGGGCAGCACCACCATCGTGCGGATCGTGATGGCGGTGTTGAGGGCCCCGGCCAGATCCACCGCGCCATACACCCCGGAATAGGGGCCGCGGGCATCGGGCTCCAGGGCGTTGATCAGCTGCATCGCCCGGATCTTGGGGGCGCCGCTCACCGTGCCGGCGGGGAATGAGGCCATCAGCAGGTCCCACACGCTCTTGTCGTGCTGGAGCAGTCCTTCCACCTGACTCACGATGTGCATCACGTGGGAGTAGCGCTCGATCACCATCAGATCGCTCACCTTCACGGTGCCCGGCTGGCACACCCGGCCCAGGTCGTTGCGGCCCAGGTCCACCAGCATCACGTGCTCGGCCCGCTCCTTGGGGTCGGCCAGCAGGTCGGCCTCGAGGGCCAGATCTTCGGCTTCATCCGCGCCGCGGGGGCGGGTGCCGGCGATCGGCCGCAGCGAGGCCTTCACCGCCCCATCCGGGGTGGGATCGGCCTTCACCATCACCTCGGGGCTGGAGCCAATCAGGTGCCAGCCGCCGAAGTTGAAGAACGCCATGTAGGGCGAGGGATTCACCATCCGCAGGCTGCGGTAGAGCTCGAAGGGCTTGCGCTCCACCCGGGTTTCCAGCCGCTGGCTCAGCACCAGCTGGAATACATCCCCGGCGGCGATGTGCTCCCGGGCGCTTACCACTGCCGCTTCGAAATCGGCCTGACCCCGGTTGCTCACCGGCTTGAGACGCTCCTCGATCTCGTTCACCGGCGCGTCGTGCCAGTCGAGCGGCATCACTCCCGCCTGCAGGGGCTCGTGCATGCGGGCCTCGAGGGCATCGATGCGCGCGCAGGCGGCCCGCCAGGCCGTTTCAGGATCGGCGCCCTCGCTGAGGTCGGCGTAGGCCACCGCCGTGATCTGGCGCTTGACCTGGTCGAACACCAGCAGGCTGTCGGCGAGCATCCAGCAGCCATCGGGCGGGGCCCCTTCGGCGGGGGGGTGCACCGGCACAGTGGGCTCGATCCAGCGGATCAGCTCGTAGCCCCAGAAGCCGAACAGCTGGCCCAGGGCCGGCAGACCAGGCACTGCACCACCGCTCAGCGGCTGCAGGCAGCCCTGGAGCAGCTCAAAAGGATTGCCGGCCATCGCCTCGCGGCGCCCATCGCGCCACACTCGCTCGCTGGTGTCGCCGCGGCAGGTGAGCGTCCAGAGGGGATCGGCGGCCACCAGGCTCCAGCGGCCGACACGCTCGCCGCCCTCCACGGATTCGAGCAACACGCCGTGGCTGGCCTGGGATCCCACCTTCAGCCAAGTGGTGAGCGGCGTTTCCAGGTCGGCGGGCCAGCGCCGGGCCAGGGGCACAAAGGTATGGCCCGCAGCCACCTGCTCCAGGAAGGCCTGATCGGGCCAGCTCGATCCGCCGGAGCGGCCAGGGCGATCAGGGCTGGACATCGGGCTGCGGGCGGGCAAAAAAAACGGGGCCTGAAGCCCCGCCTTTATAGGTGCTGGCTGGAAGCTCAGGAATCGAAGGTGTTCTTGCCGGTGAACTTGATGTTTGCGGGGTTGCCGTTCTGGCCGATGCGGCGGGCGTTGTGGCCCACCATCTGGCGACCCTCGTTCACCTTCTCGGGGAACACGCCATCTTTGGGGTGCAGGAACTCAGTGTCGCCGCCGGGGAAGATCCGGTAGATCTTGTAATCCTCGATGCGGGGTTTGAACTTGGTACGCAGCTGCGTGCCCAGCGCCAGGCACTGCTCCTTGCGGGCGAAGTACATGATGTTTTCGCCTTCGTTCATCTCAGCGGCGCCGCCGGTGGGCAGCTCGAATACCTGAGCCTTGGAGCTGGTCCAGGTGATCGCGTACTTCTCCTCGGTTTCAGCGGCGTTCAGCAGGCCACCGGTGCTGCCGATGTACTTGGGAAGCTGACCGCTCAGCGCCGTTGCTGTCATGGCTGTTGGAGGAAAAGGTGAGTGACGGCGGACCGTTTCGGTCGGAAGCTAGCACCGAGTTTTTGGGCCATCCGGACCCGTCTGCCCACTCTTCACACCCGTCAACAAACGGGCCTTCAGCACACCGGAAAGAACACCGTGAGACCGCTCTCGCCCCGCTCGGTGAGCCGGCCGCCTAGGCGTGCGAACAGCCGTTGGGTGGCCTGGCGGCTTAGCTGCAGGCTGCCGGTGGTGGGGTTCCAGCTCAGCACCGGCCCCACCAGTTCCCGCTGATTGGCGCCACTCGCGGCGGTTGTGGAGCTGGCCTCCGAGCTGCTGGCCAGGTGCAGCTTTAGCCGGGCGCCGGCGGGCTGGAGGCTTAGGGTGACCGTGGATCCGGAAGGTAAACCGCGACTGAAGCGGTCCACCAAACCGCCGAGCATCGTTTCCAGTCGCAACGGATCGCTGAGCACCGCCGGTAGATCGTTGGCGATGTTCAGCACCAGCTCCAGTCCCCGGCGCGCCAGTTGCCGCTGCCAGAGCTCTTGCAGCTGCTCCAGCAGGGCGCTGAGGTCGGTGCGGGCCAGACTGGTGGCGGTGTTCCCCGTTTCGGGCTGCTGTTGCAGTTCGGCCGCCAGGAAGATCAGGCCGAAGCGATCGATCTGCTCGCTGCATTCGCCGTCGATCTGCTCCAGCCGCTGCTGAACCACGGCCGGCAGGTCGGAGCGGCGCAGCAGGGAGCGGATCAGGGTGCGGATCGTGGCCAGGGGTGTGCGCACCTCATGGGTGAGGGCCTCTAGAAGGGCCAGTTCGCTGCTCAGGGCGCGGTTGTTGGCGCCCGGGCGCTCCGGGCCGCTTTGCATCAGGGGCTGGAGCGTCACGCTCGGGGCCATGGCCGCTAGCCGCTCCGCCAGCCGGGGCCAGAAGCGCTGGGCCAGTTGATCGTCGCTGCGCAGGGGGCCCAGCTGCTGGAGGCTGCGGCGCAATTGCTCGGCTTCCGTGCCGGCCTCACTGCGCAGGCGCGCATCCAGGAGGTTTAGGGCTGCGCTGAGGGCCTGGGGGTCGAAGCGCACCACCAGCCGGCGGGCCTCAGGCGGGCCATCGAGGCAGAGGGCCGCCTGCACCGTGGGCGTGATCACCACCAGCAGGGGATCGGTGCCGTCATCCTCGCGCAGGGCCAGGCGGCGGAAGCCGCCCGCCAGCTGGGCCCGGCTGCGCTGACCCGGCAGCAGGGCACCACCGGGGGGCAGCAGGGCCGCCAATTCCGCCGGGGCCCACACCCAGCCCAGGAGGTGCTCCAGCAGGCCGGGTTCGTACAGCGCCGGAAGGGGGGAGGCCAGCCATACCCCCGCAGGTGTGCCGTCGCCTTCCTGCAGCAGCACGTCACGCTGCAGGGTGTCGAGGGCGGCCCACCACTGGCGCCGCACGGCGTCGTCGTTGCTCTGGCCTAGCGGCACCCCTTCGGCCAGCAGGGCCCGCAGCTCCGAGAGGCTGCCCGGGGGCGGCGTCACCATGGCCTGCTGGGGCGGCCCCGCCGCGCCACCGAGGCGCAGAGCCCAAGAGCAGTGAAGTTCACAAGCATGGCCGAGCGGCCGTAGCTCAGGAAGGGCAGGGGGATGCCGGTGATGGGCCCCAGGCCG
>CAIOXF010000116.1 GCA_903862155.1 uncultured cyanobacterium
AGCGCCTGAGTCTGATCGACAAGCGCTACAGCGAACCCCAACCGCAGCGATCACACCGCGGCCGCTCCACCAGCTGCGTGGACCTGCTCACCGCCTTCTAAACACCACGCAGGCAGATCGCCACGCAAGAGTGATTCACACCCGGGGCAGCACCCCGGGTTTTTTGATGGCGCCGCATGTTGATCACGCGGGCTCCATGCATCACCACAGCCGGTGCAACCCCCGCCAGGACTGGCCTCCCCGCGGGCGGGGCGACCACACCACAGGATCGCAAACATATTTACGTTGTTGTGATGGTTTGCGAGGCGCGCCATACGCGCAGAGCAGTGATGCACGTGCCCAGCCATCAAGTCAGCGCACCGTCCATAGGTTGGCGGAGTTCAGATCCTGCGGGATCTCTGTTTTCGCCTTTCCTCCATTTCGTCCTCCCTCGGGGAGCTCCAAACCATGGTGATGATGAACCGCGGTGATCTGGATTTCATCCTCAAGCAGATCTATATCGCAGAAGCCGATGCCCGCGGCGAACAGCTGCTCGGCAATCTCATCCCTGATCCCACCCTCCCCTGGGGTCTGCGCCGCGTCGACGGCTCCAACAACAACCTGCTGGCAGGCAACGAAAACTTCGGCGCCGCCGACCAACCCTTCCCCTCGCTGCTGCCCCAGCAGTTCCGCAACGAGGGCGACGACAGCATGTTGTTTGGCCCTCCTGGCACGCCTGCCGTCCCTGGCCAAACCCTGCTGACGAACAACAACTACGCCGTTAACGCCCAAAACAACCCCGCCATCACCCGTGGCATTCAGCCCGGTGATGTGGTGGATGCCGATCCGCGCATCATCTCCAACCTGGTGGTGGATCAGAGCCTCCAGAACCCCGCGGCCATCTACCGCGCCCTCACCCTGGCCGGCTCCGCCGACCGCATGGCGGACCTCGCTGAGGTCACCGGCGCCGTCGACGCCCTGCAAGCCGCTCAAGCCGCCGCTGACGCCGCTGCCACCACCGCCGCTGATGCCGCCCTGCGCGCTGTGCTCAGCGCCAAAGGCATCAACGTCTTCGACACCCTTGGTGACCTCACCAAGGCCACCGTGGACCTGCCCAACGTGGCACCCGATGAGGGCCTCTCCTCGCCCTTCAACGGCTGGATGATGCTCTTCGGTCAGTTCTTTGACCACGGTCTCGACCTGGTCGGCAAGGGCGGCAATGGCACCGTCTATATCCCCCTCCAGCCTGACGATCCGCTCTACGTCCCCGGCAGCCCCACCAACTTCATGGCGCTCACCCGCGCCACTGTGGATGCCAACGGTGATGCGATCAACAAGACCACCCCATGGGTGGACCAGAACCAGACCTACACCTCCAACGCCTCCGCCCAGGTGTTCCACCGCGAGTACAAACTCGTCGGTGGCCGCCCGGTGGCCACGGGCAAGCTGCTGAGCGGTGCCGATGGCGGCCTGGCCAACTGGGCCGACGTCAAGGCCCAGGCCCGCAACATCCTGGGCATCGAGCTCAACGATATGAACGTGCACGCCATCCCGGAGGTGCTCGTTGATCCCTATGGCAACTTCATCCCTGGCGCCAACGGCCGCGTGCAGCTGGTGCGCAGCATTGCTGCCAACGGTGTTGTCACCGCAGTGGAGGGCAACCCGGCCGCACCGGTGCGCACCGCCGACGGCATGGTGTCTACCGGCCATGCCTTCCTCGATGACATCGCCCATAACGCCAACCCCAGTGCCACCAAGGTGGCTGATGCCGACACCGCCATCAGCACCGCATCCCAACAGCAGCCCGCCGGCACCTACGACAACGAACTGCTCGATCGCCACCTGATCGGCGGTGATGGCCGCGCCAACGAAAACTTCGGTCTGAGCGCCATTCACTTCGTGTTCCACGCGGAGCACAACCGCCAGGCCGAACTGGTGAAGGATCTGGTCTTCTCGGAAGCCCTGGCCGATCCCGCCGCCAACCTGGCCTTCCTCAACGAATGGCTCAGCACGCCCATCGACGCAGCTGCTCTGGCCACCGCCACCAAGGACAGCCTCAACTGGAACGGCGAGCGCCTGTTCCAGGCGGCCAAGTTCCCCACCGAGATGCAGTACCAGCACCTGGTGTTCGAGGAATTCGGCCGCACGGTGCAGCCGATGATCAACGTCTTCAACGCCTACGACAGCCAGCTCGATGCGGCGATCGTGAGCGAGTTCGCCGATGTGGTGTATCGCTTCGGGCACTCGCAAACCGGCGAAACCGTTGACCGCTACGACGCCAACTTCAACCCGATCGGCAGCGGTGGTGTGCGAGACCTCACCGCTGAGCAGGTGAGCCTGTTCGAGGCCTTCCTCAATCCTGTGGAATTCACCACCCTCGACGGGGTCGACGGTGGCATGAGCCAGGCCCAAGCCGCCGCTGCCGTGGCGCGCGGCATGACCCGCCAGGTGGGCCAGGAGATCGATGAATTCGTGGTGAGCGACATGCGCAACCGCCTGGTTGGCATCCCGCTCGACCTGGCTGCGCTCAACATCTCCCGCGGCCGGGAGCGCGGTGTGCCCTCGCTCAACAAAGCCCGCGAGGAATTCTTCCGCGGCTCCAATGATTCGGCGATCAAGCCCTACGCCAGCTGGTGTGAGTTCTCGCTCAACCTGCGCAACCCCGCCTCGATCGTTAACTTCATCGCCGCCTACGGCACCCACAGCACCATCACCAGCGCCACCACGGTGGAGGCCAAGCGCGATGCCGCCTGGCTGCTGGTGATGGGCGGCGCCGGCGCACCCGCCGATCGCCTCGACTTCCTCAATGCCCGCGGCGCCTATGCAGGCGACCCCGATCTGGGCGGTTTGAATCAGGTTGACTTCTGGGTGGGTGGTCTCGCTGAAAAAACCATGCCCTTCGGTGGCATGCTCGGCACCACCTTCAACTTCGTGTTCGAGGCGCAGATGGAAGCCCTGCAGGACAGGGACCGCTTCTATTACCTCAGCCGTCTCGCCAACCTGAACCTCACGGCTCAGATGGAGAACAACAAGTTCGCCGAGATGATCCATCGCGTGACCGATGCCACGCACCTGCCGGGCAACGTCTTCAAGGCGATGGATTACCAGCTGGAGATGGATCAGACCCGCCAGTTCAATGCAGGTCTTGGCAACGCTGATCCCGAGGGCGCCGTCAATGGCCTCGATCCCTTCCTCAGCGCCATGACCGGCGACCAGAAGGTGATTCGCGACACCCAGTTCCTCCAGTTCGTCGGCCCCGAGCACGTGGTAATCGGCGGCACCGAACAGGCCGACACCATGATCGCCGGCGATGGCGACGACACCCTCTGGGGTGACGGCGGCGATGACAACCTGGAAGGTGGCATCGGCAACGACTTCATCTTCGGTGGTGAGGGCGATGACGTGATCACCGACAGCTTCGGTGACGACGAAATCCGCTCCGGCGGCGGTGACGACGTTGTCCACGGCGGCCCGGGCCTCAACCTGATCATCACCGACACCGGCAGCGATGTGGTGTTCGGCGGCATCGACGACGATGAATACCTGCTCGGTCAGGGCAACGACTTCGCCAACGGCGGCGCTGGCGTCGACTTCCAGATCGGTGGGGAAGGCAATGACTGGCTCGAGTCCGGCACCGAAAACGGCCTGATGCTCGGTGACAACGGCGACATCGTGCAGGGTCTGCCGATCAAGCGCAGCGTCAACAGCCCGGTGATCGGTCACGACGTGACCTACAACACCGGTGGTAATGCCGACCACGACGCCGAATCCGGCGACGACATCATGGTCGGCGGCCTTGGCACCGATAAGTTCTTCGGGGCCCTTGGCTTCGACTGGGCCACCCATAAGGACGATCCCTACGGCATCTATGTCGATATGGACAGCCGGGCCTTGAATGTGCCCCTGGCGGCCAACTCACCGGGTGCCACCTTCGATCGCTACCTCTCCACAGAAGCCGTTTCCGGATCGTTCAACAACGACTTCATCCGCGGCGAGATCGCAGCACTCACCGCTGGCCATGAACTGCTCGACAGCAATGTGAGCCTGATCAACGGCCTTGAGCAGCTGCTCGGCGCCGCTGTGAATGAGGCCGGAGACATTCGCTTCAGCGCTGGCGATCTGCTGATCACCGGCTCCGGCAGTGACCTTGCGGAAGGTCGGGGCGGTGATGATCTGATCGATGGCGACAGCCATCTCGATGTCAAGATCCTCGTCACGCCCACCACGGGCCCAGCCTTCATGGTGAACAGCATCATGGAGATTCAGGACCAGCTGTTCAGCCGCGCGCTTCGTCCCAGCCAACTCAGCATCTGGCGGGAAATCAAAGACGAAAGCTTCACCACTGATGTGGACGTTGCCCTCTACCGCGGCAACCGTGCCGATTACACAATCGAGGGCTACGACGCCACCAACGGCGTGGCCACCGATACCGATGGCGACGGCTGGATTTCGATCACCGACAACCAGGCCATTCCCACCGATGGCACTGACCGCGTCAAAAACATCGAGCGCGTGCTGTTCAACGACGGCAGCGTCAAGATCGCCGAGCATGCCAATCGCCTGGCGGAAGGGCGCCTCAGCCTGCTGGTGAACGGCCAGGCAGAACCCACTGGCACCGTCACCGCAGCCGTCGGCCAGGTGCTCACGGCCTCCTCCGCAGCTCTGCGCGACTGGGATGAGCGCGCAGCTGACAATCCCATCTCAGCGGTGACCGCTCCAATCGAGTACTACTGGCAGGTCGAAACCGTTGCTGGATCAGGCATCTTCACCGATATCCTGACCACCGTGAACGTAGCCGCCACGGCCGTCAAGGGTCCCGAATTCACCGTGACTGCCGCAGAAGCCGGCCGCGCCATCCGGGTGATGGGCCGCTTCACCGACGCGAAAGGTGCCGTGGAAACCGTGTTCTCCAACGCGGCCAGCACCAACCCCAACCTGGCACCGGTCGTGGTGGATCCGATCAATGTGACCGGCACCATCAGTGAGCTGGCATTTAACGCACCTCTGGCGAACAACTTCACCCATGTGGTGAATGGATCCTTCGCCATCGAGGATCCCGACTTCGCCAACGTGCAAAGCGTGGTGATCGCCAGCAGCGCCACCACCTTGGCGGGAAGCACCACACCGCTCGGCACCCTCGTTCCGGTGGTCAGCAACCAAACCACAGGCGACGGCACCGGCACCATCAGCTGGACCTACCAGGTGAGCGACACCGCGCTCAATCCCCTCCTCGAGGGCCAGCAGGTGGTGGAAACCTTTGTCGTCACCCTCAGCGATGGTGCCGGCGGCACCGTCAACCAGGCCATCACCGTGACCCTCAACGGTGCCCGCGACCCGGTGAACGAGCCCGCCACCGGCACCCTGGTGGTGAGCGACCCCAGCCCCACCCGCACCCAGCCGCTCACGGTGCAGGGCCAGAACACCATCAGCGACCCCAATGGGGTGCCGGCCAACCCGGTGTTCACCTACCAGTGGCAACAGCGCCTCGCCACCAGCACCGATCCCAACGCCTGGACCAACATCGCCGGTGCCACCGGCGTCTCCTTCACCCCGGGCCAGGCCCAGCTCGACCAAGCCCTGCGCGTTCAGGTGAGCTTCACCGACAGTGACGGCTTCCCCAACACCCTTGTCACCGCCGCCACCGACGGCACTGGCAACACCTTCACCGGCACCATCGGTGCTGACACCATCAACGGCACCGCCTATGGCGATGCGATCAGCGGCGGCCTCGGCGGCGACACCCTCAACGGCAATGCCGGCGATGATGTCTTCTCCTGGGGTGTCACCAACCCGATCCTTTTCATTGCCCCCAACGGCATCGGCGATGGCCGTGACATCGTCAATGGCGGAGCCGGCACCGACACCTTCGTGGTGAACGGCAACAACCAAAGCGAAACCTATCGGATCTATGCACGCGCCAATTTCCTGGCCGTTGCTGGCAACGCAGCCGCACCGCTCAATGCCGCCACCGAAATCGTCATCACCCGCGGTGGCACCAACAACGCCAGTGTGATCGCCGAGCTGCGGGGCATTGAAGAAATCATCATCAACACCGGCGCAGGCAACGACACCGTTACCCCCATCGGTAACTTCAATCCCACCAGTCTCGCCTTCAACACGATCACCATCCAAGGCTCAGAAGATGACAACACCGTTGACATCTCTGATCTGCAATCGGCACACCGCATCCACTTCCTCACCCAGGGTGGTAACGACTTTGTGATCGGCAATCTCCGCCCGCAAGATGTCATCGACATCCCCGCCGGTGCCAATCCCGCCGACTATTCCATGACCGACAACGGTGATGGCACCGTCACCTTCTCTTCCCCCAACCACTCCGTCACCGTCACCGCCTCCCCAGACGCTCTCCCTCAGCTCGTCCCCGCTGATCCCCATTCCATCGCGCCCGAGCAATCAACGGCTCCTGCCGTGGATCCAGGCGTGGTGGGCGCCCTCACCCTCAGCGATGCCGAGCAGCTTCTGATGCTGGTGCGCGGCCAGGTGCCGCCGGCCCAGGGTGACGATGCGGCCTTGGCCACCGGTGTGCGCCAGCTCACCGGTGTCGGCAACAACCAGGCCGACCCCACCCGGGCCTCCCTGGATACACCGTTCATCCGCCTCACCGAAGCCCGCTACGGGCTGCTGGATGAGACTGCCAACAAGGCCGGAATCAATCCGATCTTCAAAGGAATCGATGCACGCACCGTCTCCAACCTGATCGGCGCCCAGCAGCCTGATACCGCCCCCAGCGATCAGGCCAGCACCCTGTTCATGTCGTTCGCCCAGTATTTCGACCACGGGCTCGACTTCATTCCCAAGGGCGGTAACGGCACCATCCCCATCGGCAACCAGATCCCTGGAAATCCCGATAACCCTGCTGATCTCACCCGCGCCACAATCGCGCGCTGGGAAAACGGCCTGCCGGTGTACCTCAACCAGGACACCCCCTATGTGGATCAGAACCAGGCCTACGGCCCCAATGAGGCCATCGGCCAGCTGCTGCGCTGCAGTGACGGCAACCACGGCTTTGGGGGCATACTCCTCTGCAGCGCCTCCCCCGATCCTTCGGCTCCGGGCCACAATCAGCTGCCCAACCTGCGTCAACTGCTCGATACCCACATCGACGCAGGCTCCATCTTCACCACCCCTAACGGGCCCAAGACCCTGCTGGAGGTGTATCCCGGCCTGCGGGATGGCAGCGGCAACTACGACGCAGCTCAAGTTCGCAACCTGGTCGCCAATTTCATGGGCACGGGTTACAACCTGCTGATCGACGCCAACCCAGCCATCAACCCGCTGGACCACGTGATCTCAGGGGATGGCCGTGTGAACGAAAACGTGGGGCTCAGCTCCATGCACGCCGTGTGGGTGCGCAATCACAACTACCATGCCGACCAGCTGCAGAAGCTCTACAGCGATCACGGCATGGCCGTGAGCGAGGAAGAGCTGTTCCAGGCGGCCAAGATCGTGAACGAAGCTGAATACCAGCGGGTGATCTTCACGGAGTTTGCCGAGAAGATGCTGGGCGGCGTTGGCATCCGCGGCGTGGGTGATCACGGCTTCAGGGATTACAACCCCGATGCCGACGCCAGCATCAGCCTCGAATTCCAGGCCATTGCCTACAGGCTCGGCCACACGATGATCGCCAACGACCTGTGGGTGCTCGACGCCAACGGCGTGGCCCAACCCAAGCCCCTGTTCGACCTTTTCCTCAATCCCACCAACGATCCGTCGGCCTTCAGTGTTGACCATGACCGCAACCCCAGCACACCTGCGCTGACCGGGGACGCTGCCCTCGCTGTGTTGGCGCAGATGGGTTACACGCCCCAGCCGGGCTATGCCGAGCTCGGCACCGGCGCCATCCTGGGCGGCATCGCCCAGCAACCCGCTGAGGCGGTGGATGGCCAGATGGTCGATGCCGTACGCAACGACCTGGTGCGCGTCCGGGCCGACCTGTTCTCCGCGAACGTTGCCCGCGGTTGGGATCTGGGCATGGGCACCCTCAACCAGATCAAGATCGGCCTGCTGGCCTCCACCAGCTCCTACGTGCAGGAGGCGATCAGCTACGTGGGCGCCGACAGCCTCCAGCCCTACAGCAGCTGGGACGACTTCCAGAGCCGCAACAACCTCAGCGATGCGGTGATCAACCAGTTCAAGGCGGCCTATCCCGATCTGGTGTTGAGCCAGGCTGAGTGGGCCTCCTTCCAGAGCTTCAACCCTGAGATCGCGACGATCCCAAGCGGCGATAGCTTCATCGTGAAGGGCATCGATCGCGTCGATGCCTGGGTGGGCGGCCTTGTTGAAGCCAAGGTGGATGTCAACAACGAAGGGGCAGCCCTGGTGGGCCCCACCTTCTGGGTGATCCTGCACGAGCAGATGGATCGGCTCCAGGAAGCCGACCGCCACTACTACATTCCTCGCCTCGAAAACCTCCCGCTTTACGCCAACTTCGTCGAAGGCGCCACCTTCGGGAAGATCATCGCCCGCAACACTGGCCTTACCAACCTGCCGGAAAACGTCTTTGACGTGTTCAAGCAGGACGACGGCGAGCCCCCGATCCAGATCCAGCCGAACGCTCCTACCGAGACAGGTGAGGCCGGTGCTGGCGAGACTGGAGGTCCTCAAGATGGCGTGACCCCAACGGCTCCCGAGCAGGAGCTGCCCCAGGACGCCGCCATCCATCTTGGTCTTTCGATCGTCAAAGATCCCGTCTTCGATGGCGATGCCACCAACGACATCGTCCTGCGCCAGTTCGGCAACAACGAGGAGCAAGCCAGCACCTTCTACCTCGCCCTCACCGCCGAGTCGCTCCGCGACGCCGCCATCAACACCCTCGACTTCTCCATCCACCTCGGAGAAGCCTTCGGTAAGGCCTTTGCTCTCAACCCCGCCGACATCCACTTCAACGAGACTCTCAACGTGGCTCGCCGCGTTCAGATCTCCGATGGTCCCGATGGCCCCGTGGTGCGCTTCAACGGTGCTGGCCTCGATGCCCTCGAGAACTCCGGCGCCGCCATCGACGGCTCCACCGTTCTCGCCTACATCCAGCTCCAGCAGCGCTCTGACATCGACCAGCTGATCAAGGACGCCCGCACAGCAGACAGCAACGGCTTCCGCAACACGGAAACCTTCAACGTTGCCCAGCTCTTCCGCACCAGCGTCAACGTTGATCAGATCGTCTGGGACGACCTCCTCTCCCTGCGTGATCTCGGCGGCTCCGATGCCGTCGTGAGCTCCGATCTGGAGGTCACCGTTCGCGCCGCCCAGGCCGAACTCACCACCGACAGCTCCTTCAACCTCGGCACCACACGCCAGATCACCAAGCCCGGCGAAACCGGCTTCACCAACCTCATCCGCTCCGGCGACACCATCTTCCAAACCAGCACCTGGCGCAACGACGGTGAATTCACCTTCACCGACCTCACCATCACCGACCTCAGTGATGACGTCGCCACCGTGACCTCCGTCTTTGACGCCAACAACGGCGCCAAACTCGAGGAGCTCGGCTGGAGCGCCGAGGCTGGCGATGGCGAGGTGGCCTCCATCTCCTCCAAGTTCCAGATCACCGGCGCTGCCGGCTCCGTGCTCGACACCACCAAGGTGGGCTTCAAGCTCGACGCCTACGGCGACTACCACTGGAACACCACCGAGATGGATCAGTTCGCCGTCAAGCACCTGATCACCTACGCCGGCGACCTCAACTACGACGGCGCCGTCACCATGAAGGACCTGGCCTTCCTCAACGCAGGCGCTGCTACCGGCAGCAACCCCCACGATGTGGATGCCAACTTTGATGGTGAGGTCGACATGCTCGATCTGGCCGTCCTCGACGCCGATTGGGGCATGAGCCTCCACAGCGGTGAGGACACGTTCCTCGGCCGCGATGCCATCTCCATGGCCGAGCTGTTCCAACAGAACGGCCGCGACTGGGATAGCTTCGCCTTCGCGGAGCAGAACGCCATCGAGGCCAACACCGCCGCTGGCGCGGAGTACGTCAACGTCCTCACCGACATCAGCACGGGTCTGATCACAGGCCCCGTCGCCGGCGTCGACGAGCTCGAGCAGCTGCTCCAGCAGCAGTACGCCACCACCGTCTGAAACAACACCGTCTAAGACCACTCCGTCTCAGACAGCACCCCCTGCTCAACGCACCCTGCCCCGGGCCCTGCCCGGGGCTTTTTC
>CAIOXF010000117.1 GCA_903862155.1 uncultured cyanobacterium
CCGTGAAGCAGGCAGCTACGGCCGCGACACCCGCGGCCTGATCCGCCTGCACCAGTTCAACAAGGTGGAGCTGTACTGGTTCGTACATCCCGAGAAATCCACCGAGGCCCACGCCCAGTTGGTGGCTGATGCCGAAGCGGTACTGGAAGCCCTGGAGCTGCCCTACCGCACGATCGAGCTCTGCACCGGCGACATGGGCTTCTCCGCTGCCCGCACCTACGACCTGGAGGTGTGGCTACCCGGGGCCGGCTCCTACCGGGAAATCTCCAGCTGCAGCACCTGCGGTGACTTCCAGGCCCGCCGCTCAGCGATCCGCTGCAAGGAAGGCAAAACCACCCAGCTGATGCACACCCTCAACGGCAGCGGCCTGGCCATCGGCCGCACCATGGCGGCCCTGCTCGAAAACGGCCAGCAACCCGATGGCAGCGTGAAGCTCCCCGCCGCCCTGGCCCCGTACTTCGGCAGCGACCGGATCACCGCAGGCTGAGCCAGCGCAGCCGACTGAGCCACCACCCCACAATGGAGCCACTGTTGTCGTGGCCTGCATGGGTGTTCTCACCGCACTGGCGATCCTGGCTGGGCTGATCGTGGTGCATGAGGCGGGGCACTTCTTTGCGGCCACCCTGCAGGGCATCCGGGTGAGCGGCTTCTCGATCGGCTTCGGGCCGGTGCTGCTGGAGCGCCAGCGCCGCGGCGTGCAGTTCGCGCTGCGGGCAATCCCACTCGGGGGCTTCGTGTCGTTCCCCGATGACGACGAAGACAGCGACATCCCCAAAAACGACCCCAACCTCCTTTCCAACCGCCCGCTGCACCAGCGAGCCCTGGTGATTGCCGCCGGCGTGCTCGCCAACCTGGCCCTGGCCTGGCTGGTGCTCTTTGCCCAGGGCGTGGTGGTGGGCATCCCCTCCGGCTTCAGTGCCACCCCGGGGGTCCTGATCACCGGAGTGCAAGCCGATCAGGCCGCAGCAGCTGCCGGCCTGCAACTGGGCGACCGCGTGCTGGCAATCAACGGCCAGCCCCTGGGCGGCGGCCAGAGCGCCGTGAGCGCCCTGGTGGATCAGATCAAAACCAGCCCTGGCCTGCCGCTGCGACTCGCCACCGAACGGGGTGGCAGCACGCTGCAGCTCCAGCTCACCCCAGCCGATGCCGGGGGTGTGGGCCGGATCGGCGCCCAATTGCAGCCCAACGGCACCGAAGTCTTCCGCCGGCCCAGGGGGCCGCTGGAGCCGATCCGCCAGGCCAACCACGATGTGGCCGTGCTCACCGGCCGCACAATCGAGGGCTTCACAGCGCTCGTGACCCGCTTCGGCGAAACCGCTAGCCAGGTGAGCGGCCCCGTGAAGATCGTGGAAATGGGCGCCTCCCTGGCCAAGCAGGGCGGCAGCAGCCTGTTTCTATTCACGGCCCTGATCTCGATCAACCTGGCGGTGCTCAATGCCCTGCCGCTGCCCCTGCTGGATGGCGGACAATTCGCGCTGCTGCTGCTCGAAGGGCTCCGCGGCAAGCCACTGCCGGAGAAGTTCCAGCTGGCGTTCATGCAGTCGGGCTTTGTGTTTCTGGTGGGTCTGAGCGTGGTGCTGATCGTGAAAGACACCTCCCAGCTGCCCGCCGTGCAGCAGCTGCTCAGCCGCTGATCCAACCCCGCAGCAATGCCGCGCTTTCCCTCCGCCAAGCAGCGCGCTCCCCTGATCCTTGAGCAGCTGGGGGAGCTCTATCCCCACGCCACCTGCTCACTCGACTGGCGCACGCCCTACGAGCTGCTGATCGCCACCATGCTCTCGGCGCAGTGCACCGACGAGCGGGTCAACCTGATCACCCCGGCCCTGTTCGAGCGCTTCCCGGATGCCGCAGCGGCGGCGGCCGTCACGCCGGCGGAGGTTGAGCCCTACGTGAAGTCGGCCGGGTTCTTCCGCAACAAGGCCAAAAACATCGTGGGGGCATCCCAGCTGCTGATGGAGCGCCACGGCGGCGAGGTGCCGCGCACCATGGAGGAGCTGCTGGTGCTGCCGGGGGTGGCCCGCAAGACGGCCTCGGTGGTGCTGGCCTGGTGTTTCGGCATCAATGCCGGCGTCACCGTGGACACGCACGTGAGCAGGCTGGCCCAACGCCTCCGGCTCAGCCGCCACGACGAACCGCGCCGCATCGAGCCCGACCTGATGAAGCTGGTGCCCCAAGCCGACTGGCAGACCCTCTCGATCCGGCTGATTTTCCATGGCCGGGCCGTGTGCACGGCCCGCAAGCCCAACTGCCCCGAGTGCCCCATCGCCCAGCTGTGCCCCATGGGTCAAGCCAAGGGGTAAGCTCAACCATTACCGAACCGGATCGCTCTTAAGGCCGCATGGCGAAGAAGTCGATGATCGCGCGCGATGTCAAGCGCAAGAAGATGGTGGATCGCTTCGCCGCCAAGCGTGCAGCGCTCAAGGCTGCGTTTGAAGCAGCCGCCGATCCGATGGAGCGCCTGGAGATCCACCGCAAGATCCAGTCTCTGCCCCGCAACAGCGCCCCCATCCGCGTGCGCAACCGCTGCTGGGCCACCGGCAAGCCCCGCGGTGTGTATCGCGATTTCGGCCTGTGCCGCAACCAGCTGCGCGAGCGCGCCCACAAAGGTGAGCTACCCGGCGTTGTGAAATCGTCTTGGTGAGTCATCGCTCTGCAGCGATCCGCCCCTGGCGCCCCCAAGCGGGGCGCTTTTTTTTTGAGCTGCTGCAGCCGGGAATGCCGGATGCCAAGATGCAAGTTGAAAAAAGGACATAAGCCCACGTGCAAGGTCACACTCAGTCGATCTCCTTCGATGGTCGGGAGATCCGGCTGACCACCGGTCGGTACGCCCCTCAGGCTGGGGGCTCGGTGATGGTCGAATGCGGTGACACAGCCGTTTTGGTAACGGCCACCCGCTCCAACCCCCGCGAAGGGATCGATTTTCTCCCTCTGATCTGCGACTACGAGGAGCGGCTGTATGCCGCCGGTCGCATCCCCGGCAGCTTCATGCGGCGTGAGAGCCGTCCGCCCGAGCGCGCCACCCTGATTGCCCGCCTGATCGACCGGCCGATGCGGCCCCTGTTCCCAGGCTGGCTCCGCGACGATCTGCAGATCGTGGCGACCTGCATGTCGCTCGATGAGCGCGTACCGCCCGATGTGCTCGCCGTGACCGGCGCCTCCATGGCCACCCTGCTGGCCCGGATTCCCTTCTATGGCCCGATGGCCGCCGTGCGCGTGGGCCTGCTCGGCGACGACTTCGTACTCAACCCCAGCTACCGCGAGATCGAGCGCTCCGAGCTCGACTTGGTGGTAGCCGGCACCCCCGATGGCGTGGTGATGGTGGAAGCGGGCGCCAACCAGCTGCCCGAGCAGGACGTCATCGAAGGCATCGACTTCGGCTACGAAGCGGTCTGCGAACTGATCAAGGCGCAGCAGGCCCTGCTCAAGGATCTGGGCATTGAGCAGGTGAAGCCCGAGGAGCGCAGCGAAGACACCACCCTGCCCTCATTCCTGGAGAAGGAGTGCGGCAACAGCATCGGCAATGTGCTCAAGCAGTTCACCCAGACCAAGGCCGAGCGCGACGAGAAGCTCGACGGCATCAAGGCTGAGGTGAGCGAGAAGATCGCCTCCCTCAAGGACGATGACGCCGTGAAAGTGGCCGTCAGCAGCAACACCAAGGCTCTTGGCAACAGCTACAAGAGCCTCACCAAGAAGCTGATGCGCGAGCAGATCCTCAAGGAGGGCAAGCGCGTCGACGGCCGGGCTCTCGATGAGGTGCGTCCGATCAGCGCCGACGTGGGTGTGCTGCCCAAGCGCGTGCATGGCTCAGGCCTGTTCCAGCGCGGCCTCACCCAGGTGCTCTCCACCGCCACCCTCGGCACCCCGAGTGATGCGCAAGAGATGGACGACCTCAACCCGTCCAACGAGAAGACCTACCTGCACCACTACAACTTCCCTCCCTACTCGGTGGGTGAAACGCGTCCGATGCGTAGCCCCGGCCGCCGCGAGATCGGCCATGGTGCGCTGGCCGAACGGGCTCTGGTTCCCGTACTGCCCCCGAAAGACTCCTTCCCGTATGTGCTGCGGGTGGTGAGCGAAGTGCTCAGCTCCAACGGCTCCACCTCCATGGGTTCGGTGTGCGGCAGCACCCTCGCCCTGATGGATGCCGGCGTGCCGATCAAGGCCCCCGTGAGCGGCGCCGCCATGGGCCTAATCAAGGAGGGCGATGAGGTCCGCATCCTCACCGATATCCAGGGCATCGAGGACTTCCTCGGCGACATGGACTTCAAGGTGGCCGGCACCGAAAAGGGCATCACCGCCCTGCAGATGGACATGAAGATCACCGGTCTGGCGATGAAGACCGTGACCGAAGCCATCAACAAGGCCCGCCCCGCTCGCCTGCACATCCTCGAGAAGATGCTTGAGGCGATCGAGAAGCCCCGCGACGTGCTGAGCCCCCACGCTCCCCGTCTGCTGAGCTTCCGCATCGATCCAGAACTGATTGGCACCGTGATCGGCCCCGGCGGCCGCACGATCAAGGGCATCACCGAACGCACCAACACCAAAATCGACATCGAAGATGGCGGTGTTGTGACCATCGCCAGCCACGACGGTGCCGCTGCTGAAGAAGCCCAGCGCATCATCGAGGGCCTCACCCGCCGCGTCAGCGAGGGCGAGGTGTTCAGTGGCCCCGTGACCCGCGTCATCCCGATCGGTGCTTTCGTGGAGATTCTTCCCGGCAAGGAAGGCATGATCCACATCTCACAGCTCAGCGAAGCCCGCGTGGAGAAGGTGGAAGACGTGGTGAACGTGGGCGATCAGGTGACTGTGCGCGTCCGCGAAATCGACAACCGCGGCCGCATCAACCTCACCCTGCGCGGCGTACCCCAGAGCGAACTGCCGCCCGTCTGAGCCGCAAACGGCTCTCAACATCCAGGTAATAAAAAGCCGGCCCACATGGCCGGCTTTTTTGTGTTCAGCACTGGAACAAGGCTCGGATTAACAACTCAAATCATCGTGCGTCACAGCCGCACATCAAGCCACTCACACCACAAATCCTGGATCAATCACGGCCATCGCCTCAGCCGCAATCCGACACAGCTCGCCATGGGCTGGGCCGTGGCTGGCGATCAGGCAGCCGGCCTGGCGCACATCGCC
>CAIOXF010000118.1 GCA_903862155.1 uncultured cyanobacterium
GGTGAACCCATCGCCGTGGCGTCCCATTGCTTCGGATGCACGGCCGGCAGCGGTTCCAGCTGCGGTGGTGCATTGGATTGCTAGCTCGAGGCGTCGTGCCCCGTAGCGCCTTTAGCATCCCGCCATGCAATGCCCCCAGCAGATCTCCGTAAAGGCCACGGCGGCGATTCCCCGCCGGGAGGCGCGCAGCTCGGTGCCCGCCATCGCTGGGGCGATCAAGGCCGACTGTCTGGAGGGTTCCACCGCCCATGGGGGCCGGCTCTGGGATGGGAGCCCCTCCGATCCGCTCACCATGCCCATCGCCGCGCGCCTGACCTGGGTGGACGTACTCGCGCGCGCCACCTATGCCGGCTTTGAGTTTCTGGAGCGCAACGACTTCTCGAACACCTCCCTGCGGCTGGTGATCCGGGGCTGATGCTGCTGGCTCTGGCCCTGGCATTCACCACGGCGGTGCGCGGCTCCGACCTGCCCGCCGCCGTGTGCGTGGTGTCGCCCCGGGTGGAGGCCCTCTCCCAGGGGGATGCCCGCGGTGAGGTGCCCCTGCCGTTGCCGGAGCTGGTGGTGATCGAGCCGCTGCAGGAAATCCGGATTGAGCGGGGCGGCCGGATGGTGTGGCGGCGCGAGGCCCGGGCCTCCCAGCCGATCCAGGGCCCCCTGGCCTGGCCGGTGGACCCGATTGCGCCGGAGGAGGAGGTGCTGCTGCGCTTGCGGCCGCGGCTGGCGCCCGATGGTGCTTTCGCCCATGTGGAGCTGATCGGCGCCCGGGCCGATCGCATGCGGGCGGCCGAAGCGCTGGTGGCCAGCCTGGGTAACGCGGCCAGTGCCTGGGGGGCGGCGATTGAGGCGGCCCTGGTGGCGGGCGATGTGCCGCTGGCCTGGGCGCTGCTGTTCCATCCCCGGGTGCCTGCCGATCCGGAGCTGCAGGCGTTGCGGGCCGAGGTGATCCAGCGCGGCTGCGGCGACTGATCCAGCACGACCGGTCCAGCACGACCAACCCAGCACCATCTGACAGTACGCGCGTACTATTCGGTGCGCGCTGCTGGGTGGCTGTGGACGGCTGGGCTTCTCTGGCGGTTGATTCCGCAGATGGCGATATCCCCCCGGATCTGGGCGGCGACCTCGACTGGCTCGGCCCCTTTGAGTTCGATGCCCCTGCCGTGCCGATCCCCCTGGCCGGCGAGTCGGTGGAGGCGGGCTTCCCCAGCCCCGCCTCCGACTACGTGGAGGCGTCGATCGACCTCAATGTGGTGCTGATGCCCCGGCCCACCTCCACCTTTCTGATGCGGGTGAGCGGCGATGCCATGCGCGAGGCCGGCATCCACCACGGCGATCTGCTGGTGATCGACCGCAGCCTCCATCCCGTGCCGGGGGCCGTGGTGGTGGCAGTGCACGAGGGGCGCTTCGTGTTGCGCTGGCTGGAGAAGCCGCGCTCCGGTGTGGGCTGGCGGCTGGATGCCGCCGATCCCACCATCCCGCCGATCCATGTGCAGCCCGGTGATCCCGAGCTGCTGATCTGGGGCGTGGTGATCCACGCCGTGCATCACCTCACACCTCGCGCCCCCATGAACCGCACCTGATCCAGGCGCGAATTGGATGGCGGGATGGTGGTGGCTGATCAGCTCACGATCAGCCCCACCCCCCGGGCCCAGCACAATCAGGGCAATGGTGGCCATGGCCCAGAGGGCATGGCCGCCGTGGCAACTGTCTGGACGGTAGAAACGGCGTTCAGGCGCGGCAACGGCCGCTACAGCAACGCCCGTTACAGCCGCAGATCCACGATGCAGTCGCTGCCGGGCGCCAGGGCCCAGGGCTCAGCGGTGGTGGGCCAGGGCGGCTCGCCATCCGTGCCGGTGAAGGGACCATTGGCATCCAGGAGCTGCCAGCGGGCGATCGGCACTGCTGCTGCGGTTGCTGCGGCTCCGTGGCGCGGCCGCAGCTCCAGTTGCAGTGGCAGGTGTGGGGCGATGCCGGCGTGCAGGCAGGGGTAGAGGCGGTGTTGCCGATAACGCACGGCCAGGGCACCTTCCGGCCAGGGCAGGGGCCGGCCGTTGAGCCAGAGGCTGTAGCGCGCTTGGAGCTCCGGGCTGGCGATCAGCTCGATGCGCCGCAGCGAGGCATCCACGAAACGGCTGGTGAAGCCCCCCTCCCGCGGTACATCGCAGATCAGGGGCCAGGGCTCCAGTGCGTCGCGCAGCTCCAGGGTTGCCTCGCCCTGCTTCCAGTGCAGCAGCTGGGGAAAGCGCCAGTTCCAGATCTCCTCAAAGGGAGCTGGATCCAGGGGCAGGCCGGCCTGCTCGAGCTCGGCCAGTACGGCCTGCAGATCGGCCGCCAGGGCTGTGGGCAGCAGGGCCCGCTCGTGCAGATCGCGCCCCCAGGCTCTGAGCGCCAAGGGCCGCCGGGCCGGATCGAGCAGCATCGCCGCCAGGGCACTCCAGAGCAGGGCCACCGCGCCCATCCAGCTGGCATGGGGCATCGACTCCACCGCCCGGAACTCGATCAGCCCCAGGCAGCCGGCGGGTACGCCAGGATTCCAGAGCTTGTCGACGCTGATCTCGCTGCGGTGGTTGTTGCCGCTGCGGTCGGCGTGGAGATGGCGCAGGGTTTCGCCGATCAGCCCCCGGTGGTCGGCCTCCGGGGCGTTGTGTTCCAGGCCTTCCAGTAGCCGGTAGGCCAGCTCCAGATCGAATAGCCCGCCGAGGGCTTCATCGGGCCGCGGCGCCTGGGAGGCCGGGCCCACGCAGTTTCCTGTGAACAGATAGGCCAGGCAGGGATGGTGCTGCCAGTAGCGCAAGATCCCCACCAGCCAGGCGGGCCTGCGGAAGAAGGGGTTCTCCTCCAGGCTCGGCCCGCCCCAGAGCAGGTGGTTCCCGCCGCCGGTGCCCTCGATCCGGCCTGCCGTGCCCTGTTTCCAGCTGCGCAGACCCGCAGCGGCGCCGGCCGTTTCCAGCAGCTCGAGCCACTCCTGATAGGGCTGCCAGCCGCGGCAGGGGGGCAGGTTCACCTCCAGCACGCCCGGATCGGCGGTGAGGCCCAAC
>CAIOXF010000119.1 GCA_903862155.1 uncultured cyanobacterium
ATTTCCCGGATGTCGTATTCCGAGGGCAGCACACCGTGGTGATGCTGGTGCACCGCGAGCCAGCAGTTGCGCTCCGGATCGGCGCCGGTGCCGTCGAAGGCATGGGAGGCACGCACCAAGGCGGCGATCAGCTCAGGGTTGGCGGCGCTGCACATCGAGGGAAGGAAGCCAGACTGGCGGGTGTTGCAGCGATCCATCATGGCCAGTGCCATCCGCCCACGTGGTGCCGCCCTGGGGTGTGTTCTGGCGGTCGGCCTCGGCGTTGGCTCTGCACAAGCCCAGCAGCGCTTGGCGGAGCAATGCCCGCTGATCGTGCCGGCAGAGACAACGGCCGTGCAACCCAAGCGCATCCTTCCCAGCCAGGTGGCCGGGAAGAACGCGATGGGGTGCTTGTCGCCGTCGGATGCGATCTACGGCCCCGATGGCTGCCCGGTGAAGATGTGCGGGCAAACCAGCGGGGCGTTTGCCCTACCGGGCAACAAACCCTAGGCAGGCAGGCGAGCTTTACCTCCCAGAAGTGAGCTTTAGCTCTCGGTCACCTTGGCGTGGTGCTCATGGCCACCCTTGGGCAGTGGCAACACGCCTTTG
Organism: uncultured cyanobacterium; assembly: GCA_903862155.1. Lineage (GTDB taxonomy): Bacteria > Cyanobacteriota > Cyanobacteriia > PCC-6307 > Cyanobiaceae > UBA5018. The sequence goes on from CAIOXF010000119.1 coordinate 589, forward strand.
CGCTGGGCGAGTTGCCAGGCACTAACGGCAATGCCGCCACCGAGGGCCAGCATCAGGAGTTCACGGAGCCAGCCCGGGAGGCTTCCCGCCAGGCTTTCAGGCAGGGGTGTGCCCTTGGGGTCGGGCCCGTAGGCCACCTGGCAGGCGGCGTTAAGCAACTGAGCCTGGGCCGGAGTACTCGGCACCTGGCCATCAAGCAAACCCTCTTGGCAATTGGCGGCACCCTTCACCGGAGGGCTGCCAGCCACGGCATAGCTGAAATCGGCGCCGCTCGAGCCCACCGAATCCACCGACCCATAGTTGAGTTGGTAGTCGCTGTCGGGCACATCAATCACCGGTGATTGCTGCTCAGCAGCATCATTCACCAGGTCGGTGATCACTGCACCGGTGGCCAAAGCAGCCAGGCCCCAGCCCATGGACGATCCACCCCACCAGTTCCAGGTGTCGGGGCTCCAGTTGTACCAGCCATACCCCCAGGGACGGCTACCCCAGTAACCACCGTTGGCCCAGTTGTTGTTCCAACCGCCCACATTGCGGTTGTAGAAGTTGTTGTCGAGATTGGAATTGCGATTGTAGCCACCGTTCCAAGCGCCGCGCCCACTGTTCCAGCTGCCGTCGTTCATGCGGCGAAACTGATCCGGAGAAATGTTGTGGCCGGTCCAGGGCGTACGGCTACCGGCGCCATAGAGGGGATGGGCACCCCGGTAGCCCTGATCGAGGCCGCGGTCGGCGGGCCGATCAGCCCAGCCACCACCGCTCCCGCCTACTGGCCGGGGAGCGGCCCGCTCGATCGGAGCCGATTCGATCCGGGGCGCGGGGGCCGGCGCAGCTTCAATGCGAGGTGCACTGAAGCGATAGCTGCCGCCGCCTCCACCACCGCCGAAGTCTCCGCCGCGGAAGCCACCGCCACCACCTCCACCGCCCCTGAATCCCCCACCACCGCCGCCACCCTCAAACCGCGCTTGCGCCGACGGAGGCACCACACCAACCAACAGGGCAGAGAGAGCCATCACGCTCAGCGCCCGGGAGGAACCTCGGCGGGAAGGCGAACGGGAGAGGGAGAACACAACCAAAACGTGGGGATGTCGCGCCCTACTGGTAGCAGCTGATTGCAACATCAATCGGGCTGGAGCCCGCGCTGGAAGAGATCGCCACACTGAAAGGGTGTTCCACCCCCTGCCATGAACGCAGTCCGCGTCTTGGGCCTAGCCGCTGGCTCAGCCCTGCTCGCCGCCATGCCGGCCCTCGCCCAGGTGAGTGATTCGAACGTGCGTGCCGTGAACGTGGCCCGTCAATGGGCGATCAACCAGAACGGTGGGCTCTCGGTGTACGTGCCCGCCCAGTGCATGTTCGACACCGGCAACGGCGGCGGCTCCTGTCTGGTGCAGAACAACAATCAGGGTTACTTCTTCCGCTTCCTGGGTGGTTCGCCCGGCTGGCAGCAATACAACCAGCCCGCCACCACACTCACCGAAGTCCAGGTGTCGCCGGATGGCCGCAGCGTGGTGAACGTGAGCTACAACGGCGCGCCCCGCTGAGGCACTTGGGCGGTTTTCCGGTGGGGGTGGACGGCCCGCCCCACCCCCTGGCGGAGGACCGAATCACGCCGTTCGGTTCTCCTGATCTCCGGCACCGATTAACCGCCATACGGTTCTGCCAACGCACCCCACCACCGGGAGGTTGTCCATGCATCCCACTGCCGAGCTGTTCACTGAAAAGGCCTGGGCCGCGATCGTGGCGGCTCAGCAACTGGCGCAGCAGAAGCACCAGCAGCAGATGGAGAGCGAGCACCTGTTCGCCGCCCTGCTGGCCCAACAGGGTCTGGCCAGCCGCATCCTCGAGAAGGCTGGCGTGGATGTGGGCACCCTCAGCCAAAAGCTTGAGGCCACCATCGCCAGCCAGCCGAGCCTGAGCTCCGCGCCCGACAACGTGTATCTGGGCAAGGGGCTGAACACGGTGCTGGATCAGGCCAATGAACTGAAGAGCACCTACGGCGACAGCTACATCGCCATTGAGCACCTGCTGCTGGCCCTGGCGATCGACGACCGCTGCGGCAAACAGCTGCTCTCCCAGGCCGGCACCAATGCCGACAAGCTCAAGGATGCTGTGACCGCCATCCGTGGCTCCCAGACCGTGACCGACCAGAACCCCGAAGGCACCTACGAATCGCTGGAGAAGTACGGCCGCGATCTCACCAAGGCCGCCAGAGGCGGCAAGCTCGATCCGGTGATCGGCCGCGACGAGGAGATCCGCCGCACCATCCAGATCCTCAGCCGCCGCACCAAGAACAACCCGGTGCTGATCGGTGAACCCGGCGTGGGCAAAACCGCGATCGTGGAGGGCCTCGCCCAGCGCATCGTGAATGGCGATGTGCCCCAGGCGTTGCAGAACCGTCAGCTGATCGCCCTCGACATGGGCGCCCTGATCGCCGGCGCCAAATACCGCGGTGAATTCGAAGAGCGGCTCAAGGCCGTGCTCAAGGAGGTAACCGCCTCCGAGGGCCAGATCGTGCTGTTCATCGATGAGATCCACACGGTGGTGGGGGCCGGTGCCACCGGCGGCGCCATGGATGCCAGCAACCTGCTCAAGCCGATGCTGGCCCGCGGCGAACTGCGCTGCATCGGCGCCACCACCCTCGATGAACACCGCCAGCACATCGAAAAGGATCCGGCTCTCGAGCGCCGTTTCCAGCAGGTGTTCGTGGATCAGCCCACGGTGGAAGACACCATCTCAATCCTGCGGGGCCTGAAGGAGCGCTACGAGGTGCACCACGGCGTGCGCATCGCCGACAACGCCTTGGTGGCAGCAGCCGTGCTCAGCAGCCGCTATATCGCCGACCGCTTCCTGCCCGACAAAGCCATCGATCTGGTGGATGAATCGGCGGCGCGGCTGAAGATGGAGATCACCTCCAAGCCGGAGCAGATCGATGAACTCGATCGCCGCATCCTGCAGCTGGAGATGGAGAAACTCTCGCTCGGGCGCGAATCTGATGCCGCCAGCAAGGATCGGCTGGAGCGGCTGGAGAAGGAGTTGGCCGAACTGCGCGAGCAGCAGAGCACCCTCAACGCCCAGTGGCAAGCCGAGAAGGGCTCGATTGATGAGCTGAGCGCCATCAAGGAAGAAATCGAGCAGGTGGCGCTGCAGGTGGAGCAGGCCAAGCGCAACTACGACCTCAACAAGGCCGCCGAACTGGAGTACGGCACGCTGGCCGAACTGCACAAAAAGCTGGCCGCCAAGGAAGCGGAGCTCAACGCGGGCGGCACCGAGAAAACGCTGCTGCGCGAGGAGGTCACCGAAGACGACATCGCCGAGGTGATCGCCAAGTGGACCGGCATTCCGGTGGCCAAGTTGGTGCAGAGCGAGATGGAGAAACTGCTCCACCTGGAGGATGAGCTGCACACCCGTGTGATCGGCCAGCAGCAGGCCGTCACGGCCGTGGCCGATGCCATCCAGCGTTCCCGCGCCGGCCTGAGCGATCCCAACCGCCCGATCGCCAGCTTCCTGTTCCTCGGCCCCACGGGTGTGGGCAAAACCGAACTCTCCAAGGCGCTGGCCTCCCAACTGTTCGACAGCGAGGAGGCCATGGTGCGCATCGACATGTCGGAGTACATGGAGAAGCACGCCGTGAGCCGCCTGATCGGAGCCCCTCCGGGCTACGTGGGCTATGAGGAGGGCGGTCAGCTCACCGAAGCGGTACGGCGCCGACCCTACGCCGTGATCCTGTTCGACGAGGTGGAAAAAGCCCACCCCGATGTGTTCAACGTGATGCTCCAGATCCTCGATGACGGCCGCGTCACCGATGGCCAGGGCCGCACGGTGGATTTCACCAACACGGTGCTGATCCTCACCAGCAACATCGGCAGCCAGTCGATTCTCGATCTCGCCGGCGATCCCGCTCGCCACAGCGAGATGGAAGCCCGGGTGAATGAAGCCCTGCGCGGCCACTTCCGCCCTGAGTTCCTCAACCGGCTGGATGAAACGATCATCTTCCACAGCCTCAAGCAAGACGAACTGCGCGAGATCGTGGAGCTGCAGGTGCAGCGTTTGGCCAAGCGCCTCGAGGAGAAGAAGCTGGGCCTCCAGCTCAATGCCGATGCTCTCGACTGGCTGGCGGGTGTGGGCTATGACCCGGTGTACGGCGCCCGGCCGCTCAAGCGGGCCATCCAGCGCGAACTGGAAACGCCCATCGCCAAGGGGATCCTGGCTGGCCAGTTCACCGGTGGCCACACCATCACCGTGGATGTGGAACAGGAAAAACTCCGTTTCCAGCAAGTGGATCCCTCCAAGCTGCCGGTCTTGGTGTGAACGAACAGCGATCCGGGCTCAGTCCCGGATCGCCAGCAGTAGCTCAAGGGTGCGGCCATCCCTCAGGGAGAAGCCGCGATCCCGGAGCCAACCGGTCAGCCCTTTGTCGTCGTACCCATCGCGATACACCACCCGGATCCAGCAAGCGTCAAAACAATCGCGGGCCCCTGCGAGCACCTGGCGCTCCTGCCCCTCCACATCCACCTTGAGCACCAGATCACTGCCCGGCCTGAAGGCCGGGCATCTGGATTCCCCTATTGGGCATGCAGCAGGCACGGTCTAACTCCCTAGCCCCACTGCGTGCAGGTCTGGCACGACGAAGCTGAAAAAAGTCGAAAGATCGACCCAGCGAAGGCTGTTGATCTCATCAAGCTGTTGGGCAACCCACAGGCAACGTTGAGCCGTGCGTCGTCGCTTCAGCTTCCAGCCGGTATTGATGCTCACGCTGGTGGCAGCACTGGTGTTCGGACCAGCGGGATGGGCTTCGACGCCTCCAGGCCTGTCTGGATGGGTGGAACTCGATGGGCAGAAGGTGCTCGAACTGCGCTCTGCAGCGGGAGCCCAGAGACCAGAACGCCTGGCCCGCCACCTCTCCGGCGAACTCTCAGCCCTAGCGAACAACTACGCCTTCAACCCAGACCAGCTCACCACCGAAAGGGAGCCTCCCTACGTGATGGTTGGAATCAGGGAGAGCAATGACACCATCCGGCCCCTCCTGGCTGTGGATGAACGGGCGGCGCGACTGGCCCATGTGAGCCAAGAGGTTCTCGCTAACCGCTACCGCGATCAGCTCAGCGCTGGCATCAAGCGCTATCGGCTCCAACACGCCCCGGGAGCATGGCTTCGGGGGACAGCAGTCGCCCTGCTGGTATTGCTTGGCTATGGACTACTACTGCGCTGGGTCTACCGGCTGAACCGGACAGTGAGGAGTTGGCTGCGCCATCAAAGCCTGAAGCATCTCCCAGAGGTACAGATCGGCGGGAACCAATTGGTTCCCCGCGAGTCTGTACGCAACATCCTGCAACTCGGCCGAGTGGCTATGTACTGGAGCACGGTGGCGCTGCTGAGCTACCTGCTGGTGCCGCTTCTGCTCAGCTTTTTCCCTCCCACCATGGCCCTCGCGGCAGGATTGAGGAGCCAGATGCTCGGGGTGATCTCAGCCGTGGGCTCCGGAGTGGTTGCCCTGATCCCCAATTTGCTCACGCTGATCTTAATTGGCGTAATCGCAGCCCTAGCCCTACGACTCAGCCATCGGTTGTTTGGAGCACTGGAAAAGGAACAGCTGCGCTTCAGCTGGTTCTATCCGGAATGGGCCAAGCCCACCAGCAGAATTGCCACGATCCTGATTGCCGTTGGCAGTTTTGCGCTCGCACTGCCCTACATCCCTGGATCAACGAGCAAGGTGTTTCAGGGAGCAGGTGTTTTTCTTGGCATCCTCGCCGCATTGGGATCCAGCGCCATCACCACCAATGTGCTGAGCGGCCTGATGCTGATCTACACCCGAGGCTTTCGCGAGGGCGACCGAGTAAATATCAACGGGGTGATTGGGATCGTACAGGAACGGGCCCTGCTGGTGACGCGAATTGTCACGCCCCTCAATGAGCTGGTGAGCATCCCCAATGCAACAGTAATCGCCTCACCGGTTCTCAATTACAGCCTCTCAGCACGGGAACTGAACTCTCCCGTCGCCCTGGGCATCTCGATCACCATTGGCTACGACGTGCCGTGGCGGCAGGTGCATCAACTAATGCTTGATGCCGCCGGCCAGGTTAGCAAGATCTGCTCAGATCCGAAGCCCATCGTTGTGCAGACGAGCCTGAACGATTTTCACGTGAGCTACGAACTCAATGCCTACATCAACGATGTACCTGGCTATCGCAAAGCCTATTCCGATCTACTGGCTGCCATTCAGGACGCATTTGCCCGGGCGGGCGTGGAAATCCTCTCACCTGCCTATGAAGCCCAGCGGGATGGCAATCCCAGCACTATCCCGCCAGTCTGAAACAGGACTCAGTCCAGCAACTGATTGATGCGCTGGGCCAAGCTCACATCCAGATCACTCAGGCCGCCCACGTCGTGGGTGGTGAGCTCGATCGTGACCCGATTCCACACATTGCTCCATTCGGGGTGATGGCCAAGGGTTTCGGCCACCAGAGCCACACGCGCCATGAAGCCAAAAGCGGCGTTGAAATCGGCGAAGCGAACGTCGCGATGCAGCTTGCCGTTCACCACTTGCCATCCTGGCAGCTCGGCAGGAAGGTTGGCGATCTGATCAAGGCTGAGGGGTGCAGCGGCCATAGCACTGGGAACGGCGGTTTCAGCCCCCATTGTCGAGGGCCAGATCGTGCAGCCGATCGATCATCAGATCGAGCTCAGTGTCGGCCTCGCCGTCCACCCCGGCGTCAGGCTGCACAGCCTGACGGCGCTGCACTTCAGCGGCCAGCCGCTCGGCGTTGCGGCGTTGCATCCAGGAGCTGGCGGATACCGCTGATGACGGCGCTGGCACAGTTTCAACCAACGGCGGTCGGACGCCCCTGAGCTCTTGGCGCAACTCAGCTACCTCAAGGCGCAACGCCTGGATCTCCGCAAGCAGCGCCCTCAGCAATGTGGCGTCATGGGTGGCGTCATCACGTGGTGCCATCGCTCACTCCCCGATCAGATGCACGCTCAGTTGGCGACGATGACTCACCGCCCGGTGCTCCCACAGATACACCGCTTGCCAAGTGCCTAGCAGCAATCGCCCCTGATCAAACGACAGGCTCAACGTGGTGGCTGTGAGTGCCGTACGGATGTGGGCGGGCATGTCGTCAGGGCCCTCATCGTTGTGCACGTAGGCCCGCAACGCTCCCTCGCCGCTGATCGGACGCACCCCCTCCTTGGGCACCAGGGCCTGGAGATAGGCCGCCAGATCCTGCAGCACCCGGGGATCGGCGTTCTCGTTGATGGTGAGCGAGCAAGAGGTGTGTTTGGCGAAGACCAGGCACAGTCCTGTGCCCATGCCGCTCTTGGAGACCTCGGCCTGAATCAGGTGGGTGATGTTGGTGAAGCCTTCACCCTCAGTGTGAAGTGACAGCTGAGACAACGACTGGCGCAGCACAGATCGATCCTCCTCGGTAGGCCATCAGCTAGCAGCGAGTCTCCATCAACTGGCGTCATCAGCAACTCCCCGTGAAGTTCTGGTGGATGAGCGACCGAGGACCTGCCAGTGCCGACTGTCCTCAATTTTTTTCAGTGCCGACACACTTCACAGTTTCATTTGATTGTGCCCCGCTGGTAATGAATCGATTTCGGGTCGACTGCCTCGTTCGGGCCAGAGGGCGCAGCGGGAACGGCGTCCCTACGCTGGGCTTCGCTGCGAACCCTCCATGGCCTGCCGCCGCCATCCCCGAGCCGTTGCCAGGGCCCTGAGTGGTGCGGCCGTGATGGGGTTGGGTGTGATCGCGCTGGGATCGGTGCCAGCCCTCGCCCAGCGCGTGGTGCCCAAACTCGGCAGCATCTGCCCGATGGGCTACGTCGACACCCTCAACGGCAAGTGCAGCACCCTGGGGTTGATGCGCTACACGGTTCAACCCACCAACGGCCAGCCCTGCCCATCCGGCTGGATGAACGTGGGTGGTGGTTACTGCCGCAAGAAGTGAGCCCTTCCCTCACCCTCCTCTA
>CAIOXF010000120.1 GCA_903862155.1 uncultured cyanobacterium
AAACCCGAGGCGCCGCAGATAAAACTGCCAGCGCTGAAACAACACGGCATGGCTGCATAAGGCCGCGGCAGGCGCCACCAGCCACCACCAGCCGGGCAGCTTCTGCAATGTGCTGCCCAGATCACGCAGCCCAAACACCAACCCCAACCCCAGATAAATCACCAGGGCCGCCACCAGGGCCAGCAGCCAGCGCTTGTTCATCGGCGGGCTTGCGTCAGGGAATAAACCGGAGTTTGCGCGCCGCGTAGGCGCACATGCGGGCGAGGATCAGGCCTTCTTTCACGTGGGCGATGTTGGAGCTGCCGTAGCTGCGCTCCTGATAGCGAACCGGCACTTCCACGATTTTGAGGTTCAACTTGCTGGCCCCAAACAGCAGGTCGAAATCGCCAAATGGGTCAAAGTTTCCGAAATAGCTACGGCCCGCTTTGAGCCGTTCGTAGTCGTCTTTCCAGATCACCTTCGTGCCGCAGAGGGTGTCTTTCAGGCGCTGTCGCAGCAGCCAGGAAAACACTGCGGCGAAGAACCGGTTGGCCGCGGTGTTGAGCGGCGGCATGGCGGCCTTGCTGCGGGGATACACGAGGCGGCAGCCGTTCACGAATTCACCGCGGCCATCGGCCATCGCCTGCACAAAACGCGGCAGATCTTCCGGCCGCACGGTGAGATCGGCATCGAGAATCATCAGGATCTCGCCTTCGGCCTGCTCAAAACCGAGCCACACCGCATCAGCCTTGCCCTTGCCGCTCTGGCGGAACTTCTTAAGCCGGAAGGGGCCCGAATAGCTCTCGCACACCTGCTCGATGCGCTCCCAGGTGTTGTCGGAGGAATGGCCCTCCACGAAGATCACCTCGGTGGAGCGACCGAGGTGGGGGAGCCGTTCGATGGCCGGGCCGATGTTGCCGGCTTCGTTGCGGGCCGGGATCACCACGCTCACGCTGGGCTGGCGCTCCTGTTGCCGCGCTGGCCTGGCCACCAGCCAATGGGTGAGGCCGAACTGTTCCAGCACCGGAAGCTGGCTTAGCCAGCGGTTGGCCAGCGGCGTGAGCAGTGGAATCTGCCTGGGCAGCAGGCAGCGGTGCCCAGCTTTGAGCACTTCCCATCCCGCCAGGTCCAGCAGGTTGGAGACATCGCGGGGAGTGAGCCAGCTTTCGGGCGGCTGGGGCTGGCGCTGACCCAGCGTTTCAGCAGCTTTGAGCAAGGGCTGCCAGAGCCAGTTGTGGAAACTCACCACGAGGCGCGTGCGCGGATGGCAGAACGGCTCCAGCTGCTCCAGCGCCCCCTGCACGTCTTGCAAGGTGTTGAGCGTGTTGGGCAGCAGGATCACATCGAAGGGCTGAGTTTCCCCGATTGATTCCGGGGTGATCGTTTCGGCGTCAGCGCAGATGATCCGGAGCTGGGGATGGCGTTCCCGGGCGGCCTGGGCCAGGGCTGGATCCGGCTCCACCCCCACTCCATGGCGTGGTTTCACGCTGGCCAGCAGGTCACCCAGGCCGCAGCCGATCTCCAGCACCCGCAGCCCTTCGCCCACCAGCAGGTGATGCAGCCGGGCTAGGTCCTCGTAATACACCCGGTTGCGCTGTCGGAAGCGGAGCTGGGTGGCCGGATTGGTCATCGGGTGATCAGGGAGTGGGCCTCAATCGGGTTGAGGCGCATGGCGGCCGCCACTGCGCGCAGGGTGCGCAGGGTGGGGTTGGTGGGATTTAGCTGAGCAGCTTGGTCCAGAGCCGGCTGGGCTGCCCACGGCTTGAAGCGGTACAGCTGCACGAAGCCCAGGCCGAGCTGGGCGTTGGCGTTGCCGGGATCTAGCTCGGTGATGCGGCTCAGGGTGACGGCGGCGGCATCGGCCTTGCGCTGCAGGGCCTGGGCTAG
>CAIOXF010000121.1 GCA_903862155.1 uncultured cyanobacterium
AGACCCAGCAGACCGGCCAGATGGTGGTTGAGCATCGACTCAACGTTCTGGAACCACTCGAGCTTGGGGGCTGCCTTGTGGTAGTGGAAGACGCCTGCATTGAGCATCAGGCCGGCCATCACCAGAGCGCCGATGGCCAGGGCCATCAGCTGGGTTTCGTTGGTGATGCCCCAGGCCCTCCACACGTGGAAGAGACCGGAGGTGATCTGAATGCCGTGGAAGCCGGCACCCACATCGCCATTGAGGATTTCCTGGCCGAACACGGGCCAGACCACCTGCGCCGAAGGCTTGACGTGCAGGGGGTCGGCCAGCCAGCCGGTGTAGTTGGAGAAGCGGGCGCCATGGAAGAAGGCACCGCTCAACCAAATGAAGATGACGGCCAGATGGCCGAAGTGAGCCGAGAAGATCTTGCGAGAGACCTCTTCGAGGTCACTCGTGTGGCTATCGAAGTCGTGAGCGTTGGCGTGGAGGTTCCAAACCCACGTGGTGGTTTTGGGACCCTTGGCGAGGCTGCGATCGAAATGGCCGGGCTTGCCGAACAGTTCGAAGGTGGCCGGGTTGTTCACCCGTTCCACCATGGCCTTCGCCTTCTCCCCACGCTCTGGTGGGCTGATGGTCATCGAGAGGTTCCTCGAGGGACGGAGTCGAGGTGGAGGTCCACCCCTGTTGTGTGGGCCCCATGGACGGCACCGGCCGAGACCGGGATCCAGACCATGGGCACCAGTGGAGCGAGGCTTCACGAAATCGCGAAACCCGTTGCAGCCACTGGGGCTTTGGGGCCCCAGGTAGGGGACCGCTGGCGGAAGTATAGGGGCCGCTTTCAAACCCTCTGGGACCTGAGTTACAAAGGTTCAATCCCGGCGCTTCCCAGGCCACCACTGGGGTTTGCCTGGCAGTTGCAGTCAACGCGGCACCCCGTTTTTGGCCACTCTCGCTTACAAGCAGCAGCGGCGATTTTGCCAACTGATTAACAGCGAAAGTGCGTTCTGCGCGCAGCAGCAGAATGGCTTCCATTCCGCAGGCCTCCAGGCAGCCCTTGAGCATCCACCTCGCCACCACCGGAGGTGCCCAGCCCGGCGTGATCCCCCGGATTGCCCATGGCCTTGCCGTGGTTTTGCTGCTGGCGGCCCTGGTGCTGCTGCCCGCCGGCTGCAATCGCCAGCCAACGGGCAGCACAGTGCAGCAACCCCTGGCGCCCACGCCACCGGCCGGACGGCTGCAGGAGGTGGCCCCGCCGGCTGCGGTTCAGCAGCTGCAGAGCGCCCTCGCCGATCGCGATCCCCGCGTGGCGATCGAAACCCCGGCCGATGGGGCCACCCTCCCCGCCGGCGAGTGGACCTTGCGGGTGAAAGTGAACGACTGGCCCCTGGTAGACGCGGGCTCCCTGGGCCTCGGAGCCCATCTGGCCATACAGATCGACGACCAACCCGTGCTGCGGCTCACGGAGCACCGCGTCACCCCGGCGGGCGATCTGGTGGAAACCCAGCTCCCAGCGCTGCTACCTGGCAGCCATCGGATCACCGTGTATGCCGCTCGCCCCTGGGGTGAGGCCGTGAAAAACCCCGGTGCCTCAGCCCGACTCCGCGTTCAGTCGGTGGCGGGAAATCCCCTGGCGGTGCCGGCTCCCGGCACTCCCGAACTGGTGGCCGTGAGTCCGGCCGAATGGAGCAGCGCCGAGCCGGTGCTGCTCGATTGGCTTCTGTATGACGCGCCGCTTCAGCACCTGCGCGACGGCGACGGCAGCTGGCGGCTGCGGGTGAGCGTGAACGGCGATGCGTTCCTGGTTGATCAGAACGTGCCGCTCTGGCTGCGGGGCTGGAAAAACGGCAGCAATGCGCTCCAGCTGGAACTGGTGGATGGGGTGGGCGAACCGATGAACCCTCCGTTCAACAGCCTGGTGCGGGAGGTGAGGCTGGGCGGCGGCGAGAAGCCCCACTGGCTCACGGGCCCGTTGAAGCCGGAGGAACTGGCCGTGCTGCTGGGCGAAACCCCGCCGCCCCCTGCGGAGCCCGCACAGCGAGAACCAGCATCCGCAGTGATCCCAGCCCCCATCCAGGAGGAGCTGCCCAGTCCTGAAACAGAGCCAACTGCTGCTGCCACCCCTCCGGCGCCCACAGGCGAGCCCACCATCAATCAAGAAGAAGAAGAAGAAGAAGAAGAGAAAGACGACGCGTTGAGCGCACCTGTCCCAGCGCCACCCGAACCCACCCCGACAGTCGGCGAAGAGGCGCCGGTTCCCGCTGCCCCTGAGAACAACGACGAGGGCCAGCCAACACCAGCAGAGCCTGCAGAGACCTCAGCTCAACCCGAGCCCGAAACAGCACCAGCGCCGCCAATGTCTGCGGCCGAACCAGCCACTCCCTCCGCTCCAATAACCATCGCCAACCCCGATCGCATCGCCCCGAGCTCCAGCCTGAATGGATCCGCCCGCGACCAGGTGGCCGAAGACGGCACCCTGATCCAACCGGCTCCCCGGGGCCCGCTTGCCGGCCTGCGCCAGCGCCTGAGGGGCTCATGAGCCAGACAACGACTGGACCGGCTCGGCCGGTCTGGGGGCTGGGATTCAGTGCCGGTGCCCAGGGCGTGCTGGAGCGGCTGCGGCAGGCCGGCCTGGTGGATGCGGTGAGCGGTAGCGGGGCGATGCCCAGCGCGGCAGACACGCTCCAGCAGCAGTGGCACAGCAGCAGCGCCTTTGTGGTGGTGGGAGCGGCCGGACTGGTGACGCGGCTGATCGCCCCTCTGCTGGGCGACAAACACTGCGATCCGGCTGTGGTGGTGGTGGATCCCGAGGGGCGGTTCGCGATCCCATTGCTCGGGGGCCATGGGGCCGGTGCCGAGACCCTGAGCCAGCGGGTGGCGGCCCTGCTGGGGGGCACCGCCGTGCTCACCGGCGCCAGCAGCGGCGCCGGGCGGCTGGCCCTGGATGCCTTCGGCCGGGCCTGGGGCTGGCGCCAGGGCAGCGGCAACTGGACAGCCCTGATGCAGCAGACCGCCACAGGCACCCCGATCAACCTGGCCCAATCCAGCGGCAGCCACCTCTGGCAGGAGCTGCCCGCAGCCCAGGAGCTGCCGTTCACACCCGGCGTGGATGGCAACGCCGAGCTGGTGGTGGGGAGCCAACTCGGCCCTGGCTGCCGCTGGCATCCGCCGGCCCTCTGGCTGGGGGTGGGCTGCGAGCGCGGCACCAGCCTGGCGCTGCTGGAGCGGCTGATCGATCAGGGCCTGGCCACGCTGGAGCTGGCCCCCCAGGCGGTGGCTGGCCTGGCCAGCGCCAGCCGCAAGGCGGATGAGCCTGCACTGCTGGAGCTCGCCCGCCAGCGGGGCTGGCCGGTGCGTTTTTTTGAACCGGAGCAGCTGGCGGCTGTGCCGGTGCCCAACCCCTCCCTGGCCGTGGCGGCCGAGATGGGCACCCCCAGCGTGGCGGAGGCCGCTGCCCTGCTGGCCGCCGGTAGCGAGGCGAGCCTGCTGCAGCCCAAGCGCATCGAACAGCGGCGCGATGGGGAGCTGGGCGCGGCCACCCTGGCCATCGCAGAAGCCCGCGGCCAGTGGGCTCCGACCCAGGGGCACCTGCACCTGGTGGGCAGTGGCCCTGGCCGGCTCAACCTGCTCACCCCGGAGGCCCGCGAGGCCCTGGCCAACAGCACGGTGTGGGTGGGCTACGGCCTCTATCTCGATCTCCTGGAGCCCCTGCGCCGGCCCGACCAACTGCGGCTCGACGGCCGCCTCACGGAAGAGCGGGCCCGCTGCCAGCAGGCCCTGGAACTTGCGAGCCAGGGGCTCCCCGTGGCCCTGGTGTCGTCGGGCGACAGCGGCATCTATGCCATGGCCGGCCTGGCCCTGGAGCTTTGGCTGCAACAGCCCGCCGATGCGCGCCCAGCCTTCAGCGTGCACCCCGGCATCTCCGCCCTGCAGCTGGCAGCGGCGCGGGCCGGCGCCCCCTTGATGCACGACTTCTGCACGATCAGCCTCAGCGACCGGCTCACCCCCTGGGCCGTGATCGAACGGCGTCTGGAGGGCGCCGCTGCGGGTGATTTCGTGGTGGCGCTTTACAACCCCCGCTCCATGGGCCGCGACTGGCAGCTGGGCCGGGCCCAGGAACTTCTGCTCACCGGCCGGCCCGCCCATACCCCGGTAGCGATCTGCCGCCAGCTGGGAAGATCTGAGGAGCAGGTGAGCCTGCACACGCTCGAAACCCTGCCGATCGAGCAGGTCGACATGCTCACGTTGGTGCTGGTGGGGAACTCCTCCAGCTACGTGCGTGATGGCCGAATGGTGACGCCGCGGGGCTACCCGGGGGCAGAACTGGCGTGAAAAGTCGGGATGACAGGATTCGAACCTGCGGCCCCTTCGTCCCGAACGAAGTGCGCTACCAAGCTGCGCTACATCCCGATGGGGCGACTGTAGGGGATGGCCGGACAGTCCTCCGGCGGCTGGTTCCTAGAGTTCAACGCTGCTCTGATCGGCCCCAGCGGGCCCCGTGCGTGCCTTGCTGAAACCCGATTGGCTGCGCGTGAAGGCCCCCCAGCGGGAGCGCATCGGCGCCGTGGCCGACCTGCTGGTCGACCTCAAGCTCAACACGGTGTGTCAGGAGGCCAGCTGCCCGAACATCGGCGAGTGCTTCGCCGGCGGCACCGCCACCTTTCTGATCATGGGGCCGGGCTGCACCCGCGCCTGCCCCTACTGCGACATCGATTTCGACAAGAGCGTGCGGGCGCTCGATCCCACCGAGCCCGAACGCCTCGGCGAGGCGGTGAGCCGTCTTGGCCTCAGCCATGTCGTGATCACTTCGGTGAACCGCGACGACCTCTCGGATGGCGGGGCCAGCCAATTCGTGGCCTGCATCGAACAGGTGCGCCAGCGGTCGCCGCTCACCACGATCGAGCTGCTGATCCCCGATTTCTGCGGCAACTGGGACGCCCTGGCAGCGGTGATGGAGGGAGCACCCCACGTGCTCAACCACAACATTGAAACGGTACCAAGGCTCTACAAAAAAGCGCGGCCCCAGGGGATCTACGAGCGCTCGCTGGAGCTGCTCCAGCGGGTGCGTGAAGGGTGGCCCCGCACCTACACGAAATCAGGCCTGATGGTGGGCCTGGGCGAAAGCGATGGAGAGGTGCGTGAGGTGATGGCGGATCTGCGCCGCCACGCTGTGGACATCGTGACCGTCGGCCAGTACCTGTCGCCCGGACCGAAACATCTGCCGGTGGACCGCTTCGTGACACCGGAACAGTTCGAGTCCTTCCGGCGTTATGGCGAGGATGAGCTGGGGTTCCTGCAGGTGGTGAGCTCCCCCCTCACCCGCAGCAGCTACCACGCCGGCGAGGTGCAGCGGCTGATGCGGGAGTATCCGCGCTGAGAGCCTGAACAGCAGAGGTAGGGGCCGCCTCAGGCGGCCACCTGCTCCCGCTCCACCAGGCCCACATTGGCCTTCTCGCTGGGGGGCACCAGCACCTTGAAGCGCCCTTTCCAGGTGCTCCAGTCGGCCAGGATCGCCGCCGCCTTGCTGCTGCCGGTGGCCTCCAGGTGGGCCTCCAGCAACGGCTTGAGCATCGCCTCCTGCTCAGGAGTGCTCAGGGTGTGGATGGCCACGATCTCGGGATTCACCCGCTCGGTGACGCCGCCGGTTTCATCCAGAAGGAAGGTCACACCGCCAGTCATGCCAGCGGCCACGTTGCGGCCGGTGCTGCCCAGCACCACCACCACGCCACCGGTCATGTACTCGCAGCAGTGGTCGCCGGCACCTTCCACCACGGTGCGCACACCGCTGTTGCGCACGGCAAAACGCTCACCGGCGCGGCCTAGGGCGAAGAGCTCACCACCGGTGGCGCCGTAGAGGCAGGTGTTGCCCAGGATCACCTGGCTGCCGGGATCGTTGCCGCTGGCCGGAGGCACCACTGTGATGCGGCCACCGTTGATGCCCTTACCCACGTAGTCGTTCGCCTCACCCACCAGGCGCACGTTCATGCCCTGCACGGCGAAGGCCCCGAAGCTCTGGCCGGCAGCACCTTCAAAGGTGAGGTCGAGCTGGCCCTGGAAGCCCTTGTTGCCATGGCGAGCAGCGATCTCACCACCCAGGCGAGCGCATACGGAACGGTCGGTGTTGAGGATCGCCACGGTGCGGGCCACCCGGGCGTGGCCGTCGATGGCGGCCATCAGCTCGGTGTCAGCCAGGAGCTGGTCTTCCAGAATCGGGCCGTTGGTGTGGGCTTCAGCGTCGTGCTGGAGCCAGGAGCGATCGGCAGCGGCGGGAATCGCATCCAGCAGGCAGGAGAGATCAAGAGCCTTGGTTTTGGCCAGCTGCACGGCTCGGGGCTTGAGCAAGTCGGTGCGACCGATCAGCTCCTCCATGGTGGCCACGCCCAGCACACTCATCAGCTGGCGCACTTCCTCAGCCACGAAGAGGAAGAAGTTCACCACGTGCTCAGGGATCCCGGTGAAGCGCTTGCGCAGGGCCTCCTTCTGGGTGGCCACGCCCACAGGGCAGTTATTGGTGTGGCAAACGCGGGCCATGATGCAGCCCTCGGCGATCATCGCGATCGAGCCGAAGCCGAATTCCTCGGCACCCAGCAGAGCGGCGATGATCACGTCCCAGCCGGTCTTCAGGCCGCCATCGGCGCGCAGCAGCACCCGATCGCGCAGGCCGTTCTCGAGCAGGGCGCGATGCACCTCGGTGAGGCCCAGCTCCCAGGGGCCACCGGCGTGCTTGATGGAGCTCAGCGGTGAAGCGCCGGTGCCGCCGTCGTGGCCAGAGATCTGAATCACATCGGCGTTGGCCTTGGCCACGCCGGCAGCGATGGTGCCGATGCCGATCTCGGCCACCAGCTTCACGCTCACCTTGGCGGCGGGATGCACCTGGTGCAGGTCGTGGATCAGCTGGGCCAGGTCCTCAATCGAATAGATGTCGTGGTGGGGCGGCGGCGAGATCAGACCCACCCCCGGCTTGCTGTTACGCAGCCAGGCGATGTAGGGATCCACCTTCGGGCCGGGCAGCTGGCCGCCCTCGCCGGGCTTGGCCCCCTGGGCCACCTTGATCTCGAGCTGTTTGCCGCTGCGCAGGTATTCGGGGGTGACGCCGAAGCGGCCTGAAGCGATCTGCTTGATCGCCGAGCAGGCGGTGTCGCCGTTGCGCAGACCCTTGATGGAGGGGAGGGTGGCAGAGCGGCCCTCGCCATCCACGTCGTTGAGGACGTGGAAGCGAGCGGGATCTTCGCCGCCCTCGCCGCTATTGCTCTTCCCGCCGATGCGGTTCATCGCCACGGCGAGCACCTCGTGCGCCTCACGCGAGAGGGCACCCAGGCTCATGCCGCCGGTGCAGAAGCGGGCGCAGATGCTCTCCACACTCTCCACCTGCTCGATCGGCAGGGGCGTGGCCGCGGGCTTGAGCTCCAGCAGGTCGCGCAGGGCGGTGACCGGCCGGTTTTCCAGCAGGGTCTGGTAGGTGGAGAAGTGGTCATAGCCCGGGCCGGTCTTCACGGCCGCATGCAGGGCCTTGGCCATCTCCGGGCTGTTGAGGTGGTATTCGCCGCCGGTGCGGTACTGCACGAAGCCCATGAACTCGAGCTTGGTGCGGTCGAGTTCGGGGAAAGCCTTGCTGTGGAAGGTGAGGGTTTCGCTGGCGAGCTCCGTGAGGCTCAGGCC
>CAIOXF010000122.1 GCA_903862155.1 uncultured cyanobacterium
AAAGGGGTGCAGGCCCTGCTGGAGCGCGGCCATCGCCATCCGGTGAGTGATCTGCAGGGGGGCATCCCCACCTGGCAGCAGGCCGGCCTGCCCGTGCGCAAGATGAAAAACGCGCCCCTGCCGCTGATTCGTCAGGTGCAGATCGCCGCAGGCTTGCTGATCCTACTGGGCCTGATCCTCAGCAACACCGTGGCGCCGGCCTGGATCATCCTCACCTGGTTTGTGGGCGCGGGCCTCACCTTCGCCGGCATCAGCGGCTTCTGCGGCATGGCCCGCCTGCTGGCCGTGATGCCCTGGAACAAGGTGAACGTGTAATGGTGCTCGGAATCCCGCTCGCCACCCTGGCCCTGCTCGCCGGGGGCGGCGGGTTGATCGGCTTCCTCTTATCGGTGCTGGGCGCCGGTGGTTCGATCCTGCTGCTGCCCCTGCTGGTGAGCGGCGCCGCCCTGCCCACCAAGGAAGCAGTACCCCTCTCGCTGCTGGTGGTGATGCTGCTGGCCCTGGCCAACCTGGGCCCCTACGTGCACCGCGGCCAGTTCGCCCCGCGCCCGGCCCTGATCCTGGGGGTGCCGGCCCTGGCGGGCAGCTGGATCGGCGGCAGCTGGGTGAAGGCCGGCTACGTGCCCGAACCCGTGCAGCTGGGGGTGTTTGCGGCGGCGGCCCTGCTGGCCTCCTGGCTGCTCAACCGCCGACCGAAACAACCTCCCCAACAGCAGGGAGCCCAACCAAGCAACGCGTCGATGCAGAAGGGCTCAGAGCCCTTTCTCGCCGTTCAGGGCGTACTGGTGGGCCTGCTCACCGGCATCGCCGGGGTCGGCGGCGGCTTCGCCATCGTGCCGGCCCTGGTGCTGCTCGCCGGCCTGCCGATGGCACTGGCCAGCGGCACGAGCCTGCTGCTGATCGCCGTGAATGCCCTGGTGGCCCTGGCGGCCCTGGGCCACTGGCCCGCCACCAGCCTGCCGCTGATGGCGCCCCTGCTGATCGGCGGCGCCGTGGGCGCCGTGGTGGGCCAGAAACTCGCCCCTCACCTGCCCGACCAACGCCTACGCCAGGGCTTCGCCGCCCTGCTGATCGGCTCCGCGTTGCTCACCGGCGCCGAGGCCGTGAAACGCCACCAGGCCAGCAACGAAACAGCATCCGGCCCGCAGCTCCAGCTGCGCACCAGCCCACACCCCACCAGCCAGCGCTGATCTCCCATGAGCCAACGCACTTTTCAGTTCCGGCTGCGCAGCAGCCACAGCGCCCTGGCCCGCACCACCCAATCGCTGGTGGTGGAGCTGCTCACCGAATCCGGTGAATGGCAGCCCCAGGTGCCGAGCCTCACCACCCCGGGCTTTCGGCTCTACCTGCTCTCCCTGCTGCTCTGCCAGCACCACTACCTGGTGGCCAATGCCGCCGAGCGCAACCTCCCGCTGCAGCAGGTGGAGGGGGCCTTCACGGTGATCACCTCCGCCGACTGGATCCTGGAGCAGGTAAGCGGCGACTTCCGCATGCGCCTCGACCCAGCCGCCTCCGCCGAGGAGCGCGGCCGTGCCGATGCCGACGCCATCGGCTACATCAGTGAGCGCATGAAGCTCTGCCCTGTGTCGCGCAATCTGCCGGCCACCGTGCAGAAGGCCATCGCCCTCCACCTCGACGCCTGAATCCCCCTCCGATTCCATGAGCGACCACTTCGATCTGATCGTGCTCGGCGCCGGCTCCGGCGGCCTGGCCGCCGCCAAGCGCGCGGCCAGCTACGGCGCCCGGGTGGCGATCGTGGAAGGCGACCGGGTGGGCGGCACCTGCGTGATCCGCGGCTGCGTGCCCAAGAAACTGCTGGTGTACGGCTCGGCCTACCACCACCTACTCGCCGATGCCCCCAGCTACGGCTGGAGCGTGGGCGACGTGCGCTTCGATGCCGCCACCCTGCTGGCCAACGTGCGCGCCGAGGTGGACCGGCTCAACACCCTCCACATCGGCTTCCTGGAGAAGAACGGCGTGGAGCTGGTGCGGGGCTGGGGCCGCTTCAGTGGCGCCAACACCGTGGAGGTGACGGCAAGCGATGGCAGCGTGCGCGAGCTGCGCGGCGATCGGATCCTGATTGCCGTGGGCGGCCGGCCCCATCGCCCGGAAATCCCCGGCGCCGAGCTTGGCTGGGTGAGCGACGACATGTTTCTGCTGGAGTCGCTGCCCGACTCGTTGGTGGTGGTGGGCGCCGGCTTCATTGCCTGCGAATTCGCCTGCATCCTCAATGGCCTGGGGGTGAAGGTGACCCAGCTGGTGCGCGGCGACCACCTGCTGCGCGGCTTCGATCGGGAAGCCAGCAAGGCTGTGCAAGACGGCATGGAAGCCGCCGGCATCGAGATCCGCTTGGCCCACTCCCCGGCCGCCATCACCGGCCAGTGCGCTCCGGGGGAACTCACCGTCACCACCCAGAGCGGCGAGCAGCTCCCCTGCGGCGGCGTGCTGCTGGCCACCGGCCGCCGGCCGTTCCTGCAGGGGTTGAACCTGGAGGCCGCTGGCGTGGCGGTGGAAGGCCATCGCATTCCGGTGGATTGCGATCAGCGCACCAACGTGTCCGGCATCTACGCCGTGGGCGACGTGACCGATCGGATCAACCTCACGCCGGTGGCGGTGGATGAGGGCCGCGCCTTCGCCGACACGGTGTACGGCAACAAGCCCCGCCAGGTAGACCACTCCCTGGTGGCCAGTGCGGTGTTCTCCCAGCCCGAACTCTCAGGAGTGGGGCTCACCGAGGAGGAGGCGATCGCACGCCATGGCTGCGAGGGGATCAAGGTGCACCGCGCCCGCTTCCGTCCGATGAGCCAGGCACTGCCGGCCCGCGATCCGAAGGTGCTGCTGAAGCTGATCGTGGAGGTGTCGAGCGGCAAGGTGCTTGGCGCCCACATGGTGGGC
>CAIOXF010000123.1 GCA_903862155.1 uncultured cyanobacterium
CTGGCGCGCACCCGGCCTTTGAGATCCGCGATGGCAGCTCCATCCACCAGGGGGTGATTCACCGCCGGGATGGGGTCTTGCCAGATCAATTCCTCCTCGGGCACTTCGGGGCCGAGGTAGAGGCTCTTGGGCCCCATGTCGCGGTGGGTGAGCTTGAACCAGGCGCGCGCGAAGGCTTCGGCGAAGGCCTCCGGATGCTGGTGGAAATGGCGCGAGATCGGCTCGTAGATCGGATCGAAGCGCAGCGACAGATCCGCCGTGGTCATCATCGGCGGGTGCTTCAGGCCCGGGATGTGGGCATCGGGGATCAGGTGCTCCTCGCGGCAGTTTTTCGCCTGCCACTGCCAGGCCCCGGCAGGGCTCTTGATCAACTCCCACTCGCAGCCGAAGAGCATGTCGAAATAGCCCATGTCCCAGCGGGTGGGATTGGGTTTCCAGGCGCCCTCAATGCCGCTGGTGGTGGCATCGGCTCCCTTGCCGCTGCCGTGGCGGTTGTGCCAGCCCAGGCCCATCTCCTCCATGGGTGCGCCTTCCGGCGCCGGCCCCACCAGCTCGGCGCTGCCGGCACCGTGGGCCTTGCCGAAGGTGTGGCCGCCGGCGGTGAGGGCCACGGTTTCCTCGTCGTTCATGGCCATGCGCGCGAAGGTTTCGCGCACGTCACGGCCGGAGGCCACGGGATCGGGCACGCCATTGGGGCCCTCGGGATTCACGTAGATCAGGCCCATTTGCACGGCGGCCAGCGGGTTTTCCAGCTGGCGATCGCCGCTGTAGCGCTCATCGCCCAGCCAGGTTTTTTCGTTGCCCCAGTAGATGTCTTCTTCGGGTTGCCAGATGTCGGCGCGGCCGCCGCCGAAGCCGAAGGTGCGCAGCCCCATCGATTCAAGGGCGCAGTTGCCGGCCAGGATCATCAGGTCGGCCCAGGAGATCTGGTTGCCGTATTTCTGTTTGATCGGCCAGAGCAGCCGGCGGGCCTTGTCGAGGTTGCCGTTGTCGGGCCAGCTGTTGATTGGCGCAAAACGCTGGTTGCCGGTGCCACCCCCACCACGGCCGTCGGCGGTGCGGTAGGTGCCGGCGCTGTGCCAGGCCATGCGGATGAACAGGCCGCCGTAGTGCCCCCAGTCGGCGGGCCACCACTCCTGGGAGTCGGTCATCAGCGCGATCAGGTCGCGCTTGAGGGCCTGGTAGTCGAGCTGGCTGAACGCTTCGGCGTAGTTGAAGTGCGTTCCGAGTGGATTGGAGGCTGGGCTGTGCTGGTGCAGGATCCCGAGGTTGATCTGCTGGGGCCACCAGTCGCGGGGCGAGGGGCCCCGCCCCGCCACGGCCATCGGTGCGGCGCCGTGGTTGAAGGGGCACTTGCCGAGTTCGGTCATGGCGGAGGCGGCGCCGCAAAGCGTTCTTCGCGAACGTAGACAGGGTGTCCAACGCATGCCGCCCCCTTCACAGCACTTCGTAATGCCTGCTTGCGCATAAGGTGGATGCGTGTTTCGCCTTGGGCGAGGCCCCGCTCCCCTTGCTGCTCCCATGGCCGAATCCTTGAGCCCCTCCCCGGGTGCTGCCTCCTTCTGGGACCAGCGCTACCGCGATGGCACCGACGCCTGGGAGCTCGGCCAGCCCGCCCCTCCCCTGGCTGTCTTTCTGCAAGGCCATTCCTGTGCTCCCCGTCCGCCTGGCCGGGTGCTGGTACCGGGGTGTGGGCGCGGCCATGAGGCGGCCCTGCTGGCCGACCTTGGTTTTTCGGTGGTGGGGCTCGATTTCAGCCGTGAGGCAATCCGGGAGGCGCGCCAGTTGCACGGTTCCCGTGGCGGTCGCCTCCATTGGCTCCAGGCCGATCTTTTTGATGCCCAAGCTTTAGAAGCATCAGGCTTGGCTCCTGCCAGCCTGCACGGGGTGATGGAGCACACCTGCTTCTGCGCCATCGAGCCCATTCAGCGCGAGGCGTATCGCACCACCGTGCTCCGCCTGCTCAAGCCTGGGGGTTGGCTGCTGGGCCTGTTCTTCTGCCATGGCCGTCCCGGTGGGCCGCCCTATGGCAGCGATCCTGATGGCTTGCTGCAGGAGTGGCTGGCTGCGGGCTGCACCGCCGAGATCTGGGAGCCGGCCCAGGGATCGGTGGCGCAGCGCAGTGATGAATGGCTTGGGTTGTTCCGTACACCGACAGCGCACCACCGATCAGCAGAATGAGTTTCGGTGGTTCCCGTGGTTCACCCCCGAGAGGAAACGAGGAAAGTCCGGTGCGAGGGCTCTGTCCCTTCAGTCCGGCGCTGTCCCGCAGCTGTGATGGAGTCGGCACTGCCGGCAACTCAGTCAGAACGCTCGCCGCCTGTTCCCCCATCCCCCGGCGCGGACCGGATTGATCGATGACAACCTTTTTCTCCAAGCGCCCCTGGGCGCTGGTGGCTGGTGCCACCGCTATGGGCCTCGTGCTGGCAGCCCAGCCTGCCCAAGCCCATGGCAGCGCCCAGGGAGGATTTCCCAGTGGCTTGCTCCATCCACTCCAGGGCCTCGACCATCTCCTGCTGTTGGTGGGCGTGGGGATGGCAGCGGCTGCCATCACCCCGCGACTGCTGCTCTGGGCTCTAGGCGGTGCCGTGGCTGGGGGTGTGTTCGGTGCTTTTGGTGGGTCGTTGCCCGGCCAGGAGCTGTTGGCTGCCCTTGCCGTGAGTGCGATGGGGCTGCTGGTGTTGGTGGCGTTGCAGAGCAAGGCGGCTCCGCGTGTGGGCTGGTGCGGAGCCCTGGTGGCTGGCGGTCTTGCCATTCACGCCATGCTCCATGGGCTGGAGGCGCCCACCACGGCTGCATCGGCCCTGTGGTGGAGCGGCGCAGCCCTGGCCTCGGTTTCGGCGGTGGGTGCTTCCTATCTGCTGTTCCAGCGCATGTCTGTGGGCTGGCTGAAGGCAATGGCTGTGGTGTTTGCAGCCCTTGGGGGCGGCCTGGCACTTGGTTTTGTCGGCGCCGCCTAGGGCTCGCTGATCGAGGCCGAAGGCCAATACCCTAATAGTGCAAGAACGGTTATCATTCTCGCCTGTTCCGCGTTCGGGTTGAGGGGCGTTGTTGATGGGTAAGCGCCGCGCTGCTTTCCTGGCTCCTGTCGCCATGGGATTTGCCCATCCCATGGCTTCCCACTCAGCCGAGCTCGGGATGTCGGCGATCAGCCGATACAGCACGCGTGAGCAGGTCACGAGCGTGACGCAATTTTCGGATGTGCGTCCGACTGATTGGGCGTACCAGGCTCTCACCAACTTGATCGAGCGCTACGGCTGCGTGGCGGGCTATGCCGATGCCACGTTCAAGGGAAGCCGAGCGATCAGCCGTCATGAGGCAGCAGCGCTGCTGAATGCCTGCCTAGATCGGGTGAGCGAAACCACCGATGAGCTCAAGCGGTTGATGCAGGAGTTCCAGAAGGAACTGGCGATCCTCAAGGGCCGCACCGATGGCCTGGAAGCCCGGGTGGGAGAGCTGGAGGCGAGCCAATTCTCGAGCACCACCAAGTTGGGCGGTCAGGCCACGTTTGTGTTGGGTGCCAACAAGTTTGGTGGCAACAGCTCGGCCGATCTCCAACAGAGGGCCAACAGCACGGAAGGGGGCACCACCTTCAACTACGACTTGCAGCTCGATTTCGACACGAGCTTTACCGGTAAGGATCTGTTCCGGATCAAGATGCGCGCCGGCAACTTTGCCGACTCCGGTTTTGGTGGTGGTGCACCGGTGGGTCCGAACCAGGCGGCCCTGTTCCCGAACCAGCTGGAGATTGCGTTCCAGCAGGAGTGCATCGGCAGCGATGGCAATGCCATCGATTGCGGCGACGTGCTTGGGATGCAGCGCGCCTTCTACCAATTCCCGATTGGCTCTGAGCTCACCGCCACGGTGGGCGGGCTGGTGCGGCAAGACGACATGCTGGCGATGTGGCCCAGCGTGTATCCCGTGGACACGCTGCTCGATTTCTTCACCTACGCCGGTGCTCCCGGTGTCTACAACTCCAACCTGGGCCCAGGTGCGGGCCTGTGGTGGAAGCGGGGCAACTGGAACCTGAGCGTGAACTACGTCGCTGGTAATGGAGATACCGCCTCGGAAGGAGGCATTGGCACGGTGCAATCAGCGCAAACCTCCACGGTGCAGCTGGGTTACGCCAATGAATCGTTTGGTGTGGCAGCCGCTTACACCTACGCCCGCGGCGTGGGTGTGGCCTCCGGTACGCCCCTGGCGGTTCTGGAGGTGAGCTCGATGAATGCCATCGGCCTGAGTGCCTACTGGCAGCCCTCCAGCAGTGGCTGGGTGCCCTCGATCAGCGCCGGCTGGGGGGCGAACACCTATCCCGGACCGTCGACCGCCTTTGGCATCGATGTGCAGCAGTCACAGTCGTGGTACGTGGGCCTGCAGTGGAGTGATGTGCTGCTGAAGGGCAATAGTGCAGGCATGGCGGTGGGTCAGCCCACCTTTGTGACGCGCTGCGGTGAGGGCTGCAATGGCAAACCCCAGGACGGGCAGTACGCGTGGGAATGGTGGTATTCGTTCCAGGTGACCGACCAGATCACGGTGACGCCGGCGATTTTCTACCTGAGCAATCTGTATGGGCAGCTCACCAAGCTATCTACCAATGTGAACAGCTCATCGGTGAATAACATCGGCGGCCTGGTGAAAACCACCTTTAAGTTCTGAGCCGATCGGACAGGCAGCCGATTACAGCTGATTCTCGCTGCCCTGTGAGCGCCCCGGACGACCAATGCGCCAGGGCAATGCTCCCTCCATCTCAATTTGGATGGAGAAGCTCAAGATGGTGCGCACCACCACCAGCAGACCGAGGGCCAGCACGCTGGACGTCGTGAGACTGAGCGAAACGCTGCGCATCAGATCTGCCGCGATCAGCACCTCAAGGCCCAGCAGTAGGGCTTTGCCAAAGGTGCGCCGGGCCACGCGATAGGACGCTTTTCCGCCTGCCACCCGTCCCACAGCAATGGCGCGGCCAACTGTGACTAAGGTGCCGCCCACCAGTACGGCCACGCCCAGCAGATCGAAGAGTTCAGCCAGCTGGCCAATCACCTGCATGGGAGGTGTTGTCACCATGCTCACTCCTTGAAGCCTTGGCATTCTGAGCTTTCCGGCGTCCTCGACCTGGCCACCCCTGGGCTGCAGGCGGGATAGTGGGATTCAACGGTTCCTGTTGCATGCAGCCCCTGATCCGCGCCATCAACAACCACCTGGCCTCGGAGTTCCAGGCCAGCCACGCCTATCTGGCGATGTCGATCTGGCTGCGGGAGAAGGATCTGGCCGGCTTCTCCCAATACATGCTCCAGAAGAGCAATGAGGAGCGCGGCCATGCCTCCCGGATGATCACCTATCTGGTGGACTGCGACGCTGAAGTGGAGCTCCCCACCATCCAGGCGCCCCAGCGGCAATGGGATTCGGTGCAGCACCTGTTTGATCAGGTGGCCGAGATGGAGCGGGAGGTGACGGCCTCGATCAACCGGCTCTACGCCATGGCCGATGACGCCGGCGATCGCAGCGCCTCCTCGATGCTCGATTGGTTTGTGGAAGAGCAGATCCAGGAGGAGGCGGAAGCCCGCTTCGTGCGCAAGCGGCTCCGCCTGGCTGGCGACAACGCAGCAGCCCTGCTGCTACTGGATCAGCAGTTCCTGGAGGGCACGGCCCTCGCGTTTGTGAAGGGTCAGGCCGGCGCGGGAGGCGCGGCCTGACCCTGCTGGTGGCTCAGCCTTCGAACGACCGGCGGGCTTCACTCACACCGGACGGCTGCTGGCCTTTGAGGTAGGCCAGCATCGTGTCGGCGTCTGACACCTCGAAGGGATCCACTGGGCAGTTGTCGCCGAAGTCGGGCTCCACAAAGATCTTTTCAATGTGGCCGTCGTTCACGAGCATCGAGTAGCGCCAGGAGCGCATGCCGAAGCCCAGGTTGGATTTGTCCACGAGCATGCCCATCTTGCGGGTGAATTCGCCGTTGCCATCGGGCAGGAGAAACACGTTCTTGGCGCCCACGTGGCGGCCCCACTGGAACATCACAAAGGCGTCGTTCAACGACACGCACACGATCTGATCCACGCCATGGGCCTGGAACTGGTCGAACAGTTCCTCGTAACGGGGCAGGTGATTGGAGGAGCAGGTGGGCGTGAAGGCACCCGGCAGGGAGAACACCACCACCTTCTTGGCGCTGAACAGGTCGTCGGTGGTGAGGTCGTGCCAGCGGTAGGGGTTGGGCCCGGGCACGGATTCATCCCGTACGCGGGTCTTGAAGGTCACCTGGGGGATGCGGTCGATCACAGCCATGGTCAACAGGAAAAGGTCAACAGGGAAAGGGAGCGCCGCCGCTGGAGCCGCGGCGCTTAAGCGAACTCATAATGACTCCGGATAAGAAGCTTTGGCCATAGGTGTTTCTGCTCACGGTTGAGGGGCTGGGCTGCCGTCGCGGCTCGGGTTCGCAAGGATGGGTTTGCGGCTTCCGGAGGACGCGGCCATGGGTGAATCACTGGGGCAGCGCCTGGCGCAGTGGGGCTTCAGCTGGGCTGGCCTGCTCGACAACCGCCGCGGCGAGTGGTGGCTGATGGCGCAGATGGTGCTGATCGCCGCCCATCTGCTGCCGCCGTATCCCCCCATGGGGGCGACCTGGCCGATGGCACTGCGGCTGATCGGCTGGATCACCTTTGCCATCGGCCTGGTGTTGGCCCTGCAGGGGTTTTTCAACCTCGGGCCGAGCCTCACGCCCCTGCCCGAGCCCATGCCCGGTGCCCCGCTCGTGACCACGGGTGCCTACGGACGCTGCCGCCATCCCCTCTATCAAGCCGTGCTGATCTGCTCCTTCGGGGTGGTGCTGGCCCTGGGCAGCCTGTTGCACCTCGCCCTGCTGCTGGGGCTGGCGGTGGTACTGGGCTGGAAGGCCCGCCGCGAGGAGCGGCGGTTGGTGGAGCTTCACCCGGATTACGCCGCCTACCGCGCCTCCACCCCCTCGATCATTCCGTTCCTGCCAGGGCTCGACTGGCGTTGAGGCTGCTCAAGACGGGCGCTCAGAACGTGCGCTCTTCGTCGCAGCGCTTGAAGCGCGCGCCAGCGCATAGGGCGTTCTCCATCAACGTGCCATCCAGGCTGCAATCGCGCAGGTCGCAGCCGCGTAGATCGGCATGGCGCAGGTCGGCGTTGCGCAGGTCTGTGCCGTAAAGGCAGGCTCCGCGCAGGTCTGCCCCCTGCAGCTGGGCTCCCTGCAGCAGGGCGAAGCTCAGATCGGCTCCCTGGAAGATGGCGCCCCCCAGGTCGGTGAGTTGATCCAGGCCGCTGCGGAAGTCTGCTTCCACCAGGCGCGCTTCCACCCAATGGCTGCCAGCGGCCACGATGCCGCGCAGGCAGGTGCGATGCAGAACGGCGTCGCTGAAATCGGCGCCCTGCAGCCGTGAGCCGGTGAGGTCGGCCTCGTGCCAGAAGGAGCGTTCGGCCCTGGCCTCGGAGAGATCGGCCCCCCACAGCAGGGCCTGCTGGAAGGAGCAGGCTTCGAGCTGGGCCCGCCGCAGGCTGGCGCGACCAAATCGGGCTTCCTTGAAGCAGCTGCCGCGCAGGTCGCAATCGGTGAGATCCAGATCCACCCCATCGAGATCCCGGAGCTTCAGGTTGCGGAAGTTGCGTCGCCCCCGGGCCAGGGCATCCCGCAGCTCGCTCAGGTCGATGGGAGGCCGTTCGGCTTCCGCGTCCATCACAGGATCGCGGCCAGGGCGTCGAGCTGTTGACGCCGCGCATCGAGCATCAGTTTCTCGGCCTGGCCCATCAGCTTGAACACCCCCTTGTCGATCACCTCGTAGAACACCAGGCTCCCTTCAGGCTGGCGCTTCACCACACCGGCGATGGTGAGCAGCTTGAGGTGTTTCGACACCAGGGCCTGGCTGAGGCCGGTCTTCTCCACCACGGCGGTCACGTTGAGGGCACCGCCGCGCAGGGCATCGAGCACGGCCAGGCGGTTGGGCTCGGAGAACACCTTGAAGTATTCGGCCAGCGCTTCCGACGGCGTGGGGATGGACATGGCGCGGGGCGACGGGGTGCGC
>CAIOXF010000124.1 GCA_903862155.1 uncultured cyanobacterium
AAGACCTGGAGAAGCTGCGGGAATTCGACCCGGCCACCCAGCGCTCCCTCGATCCGGTGGAGGTGATGCGCCTCACCCCCACCGGCTATGGCCCCCTGGTGGCCGAAGCCCTGCGGGAGGCCATGCCCGATGGACTTGAGCAGGTGCTCAGCCCCGAGGGCCTGGAGCAATTACTGGAGGGCGGCACACCCGAGGGCATGCGCCGGCTGATGGGCCTGGCCTGGAGCGAACCGGCCTCCCTGCTCGACTACCTACCTGCCAGCACCTTGGTGGCGGTGGATGAGCGGCGCCACTGCCTCTCCCACGGCCAACAGTGGTTCGCCCATGCCGGCGAGCACCGGCTGGATGTGCTCGGCGAGCTGGGCATCAGCGGAGAGGCCGGAGAGGCGGTGATGCCACCGCAACTGCACCGCAACCCCGAACAGGCCCTGGAGGCCCTTGAAGCCTTTGCGGGCTTTGATCTGGCGGAGCTGCACGAAACCGACAACCACCCCAACGGCTTCAACCTGGCCAGCCGCTCGGTGCCCTCCCACCCGAACGCCTTCGGCAAGCTGGCCGGCCTGATCAAGGGCTTCCAGACGGAGAAGGCCTGCGTGTGGCTGGTGTCAGCCCAGCCCAGCCGCGCCGTGGCCCTACTGGAGGAGCACGAGTGCCCGGCACGCTTCGTGCCCAACCCCGCCGACACCCCGGCGATCGAGCGGCTGGTGGAGCAGGGCACACCGGTGGCCCTCAAGCTCAAGGGCACCGCCGAGCTGGAGGGGCTGCAGCTGCCGGCCTGGCGGCTGGTGCTGATCACCGACCGGGAGTTCTTCGGCCAGCACGCCCTGGCCGCCACCGGCTATGTGCGCCGCCGCCGCAAGGCCGCCAGCCGCACGGTGGATCCCAACAAGATGCGCCCCGGCGATTTCGTGGTGCACCGCAACCACGGCATCGGCAAGTTCCTCAAGCTCGAGAAGCTCGCCATCGGCGGCGAATCCCGGGATTACCTGGTGGTGCAGTACGCCGACGGCCTGCTGCGGGTGGCCGCCGACCAGCTGGGCAGCCTTGGCCGCTACCGCGCCACCGCCGACACCCCACCCGAGCTCAACCGCATGGGCGGCACGGCCTGGGCCAAGGCCAAGGAGCGAGCCCGCAAGGCCGTGCGCAAGGTGGCGGTGGATCTAGTGAAGCTCTACGCCGAACGCCACAAGGCGCCGGGCTTTGCCTTCCCCCCCGACGGCCCCTGGCAGGACGAACTGGAGGAGTCATTCCCCTACGAGCCCACCCCCGATCAGGTGAAGGCGATTGCCGAGGTGAAGCGCGACATGGAGAAGCCCCAGCCGATGGACCGGCTGGTGTGCGGCGACGTGGGCTTCGGCAAGACCGAAGTGGCGATCCGCGCCATCTTCAAGGCTGTTACGGCCGGCAAGCAGGTGGCCCTGCTGGCGCCCACCACCGTGCTGGCCCAGCAGCACTGGCGCTCCCTCTCGGAGCGCTTTGCGCCCTATCCGATGAAGGTGAGCCTGCTCAACCGGTTCCGCACCGCTGGCGAGCGCAAGACCATCCAGGAGGGCCTGGCGGAGGGCACGGTGGATGTGGTGGTGGGCACCCACCAGCTGCTGGGCAAGGGCACCACCTTCAAGCAGCTGGGCCTGCTGGTGGTGGATGAGGAGCAGCGCTTCGGCGTGAACCAGAAGGAAAAGATCAAGGCCCTGCGCAAAGACGTGGACGTGCTCACACTGAGCGCCACGCCGATTCCGCGCACCCTGTACATGAGCCTCTCAGGCGTGCGCGAGATGAGCCTGATCACCACGCCGCCGCCGCTGCGCCGCCCGATCAAAACCCACCTGGCCGCCCTCGATGAAGAGGCGGTGCGCAGCGCCATCCGCCAGGAACTCGACCGCGGCGGCCAGGTGTTCTACGTGGTGCCACGGGTGGAGGGCATCGAGGATGTGGCCTCCCAGCTGCGGGCGATGATCCCGGGCCTGCGGCTGCTGGTGGCCCACGGCCAGATGCCGGAGGGCGAGCTGGAGAGCGCCATGGTGGCCTTCAACGCCGGCGAGGCCGACGTGATGCTCTGCACCACCATCGTGGAGAGCGGCCTCGACATCCCCCGCGTCAACACGATCCTGATCGAAGACGCCCACCGCTTTGGCCTGGCCCAGCTGTATCAGCTGCGGGGCCGGGTGGGCCGCAGCGGCATCCAGGCCCATGCCTGGCTCTTCTATCCCGGGGATGCCTCGCTGAGCGAAGCGGCGCGGCAGCGGCTGCGGGCGATCCAGGAGTTCGCCCAGCTGGGCAGCGGCTACCAGCTGGCCATGCGCGACATGGAGATCCGCGGCGTGGGCAACCTGCTGGGGGTGGAGCAGAGCGGCCAGATGGAAACCATCGGCTTCGACCTTTACATGGAGATGCTCCAGGAGTGTCTGGCGGAGATCCAGGGCCAGGACATCCCCAAGGTGGACGACACCCAGATCGATCTGCCGATCACCGCCTTCATCCCGGGCGACTGGATCACCGACAACGACGAGAAGATGGCGGCCTACCGCGCCGCGGCCGACTGCACCAGCAAGGACGCCCTGTTGGAACTGGCAGCAGGCCTGGTGGATCGCTACGGCGCCCTGCCTCCGCCGGTGATCTCCCTGCTGCAGCTGATGGAGCTGAAGCTGGTGGCCAAGCGCTGCGGCTTCTCCCGCATCAAGCCCGAAAAACCCAACATCGCCCTGGAAACCCCGATGGAGGAGCCGGCCTTCCGCCTGCTGCGCCAGGGCCTGCCCCAGCACCTGCACGGCCGCTTCGTATATCAAGCCGGCGGCGGCAGCACCGCCAAGGTGCTGGCCCGGGGCCTGGGGGTGCTGCCGGCGGAGAAGCAGCTCGAAGAGCTGATGAACTGGCTCAACCAGATGGCCGAGCAGATCCCCGGCGCCGATGGCCTCACCGAGGCCCAACGGGCCGAGCAGCTGGCCGCCAAGAACGAGGCCGTGCTGGCGGTTTAAAGGCCTGGGCCGACACCCCAGGACCCGGGAGCCAGCGATTCTCAGAATTGCCGCAAACGTTCGTTACACTGTGTGCAACAAAGCGCAACGGCGACCCCATGGGCGAGGTGATCGATCTGGGCTCCGGCCTTGAGGGCCTCACAGGCCTGATCTCTGCCCTCGTGAGCATGGCCGCTCTGGGGATCTATGCCCTCACCCAGGGCAACCAGGAAAACGACGACGACGATTCCAATCCCGGCGGCGGCCTGATGCAGCCCGTGGCCTGAGGCCCAGCCCCTCAGACCTCAAGCTCGCCGCGCCGATAGGCGCTAGGCACAAGCACCAGAAACAGCCACCACCAGGCGATCACAGCAGCCCCAAGGGGCGCTGTGATCCACCAGCGGTGCAGTACCACCCAGCTGCCAGCGATCACCAGCACACCGGTGAGCACGATGCTCCAGGGCTGGCACCACCAGGGCTTCAGGTGCCAGATCGAGCGCAACTCGCCCGCGATCTCTTCATTCGCTGCCTCTTCAACCGTCACGCCGTGCCCGGGATGCCTGAGCCATTGTCCCGTCGTTCCACCCTGCTCAGCCACAACGCCGGCAGCTGGCAGGGCACCTTCATCCGGCTAGACAGCCGGGGCAGTGAAATGGAGCGCTTCCCCAGTTCCCTCCAAGTGGAGGAGCGGGGGGGCTTGATCGTGGCCAGCCTCACCAACGGCAGCACGGGCGACGTGCGCTCCATGGAGTTTGCGGAACCGCCGCCGGAGATGCAGATCAGCCCGGCGGGCCACTGGAGCCTGGGGCCCGACCGCATCGGCCCCTGGCCCTGGGTGAGCGAGCTGTGCCTGGTACACGGCGATCGGCGCCGCCGTGTCGTGGTGCGCCACGGCAATGAGGGCATCCAATCGGTGGTGCTGGTGAGCGAGGGCCGGCCGGGCTGCTCCGATGCACCGCCACCTGCTCCCCATCAGGCCGTGATCAGCAGCGCCTCAGGCCCCCAGGCGCTGTGGGTGCTGGAACACACCCCAACCAATCGCGTGGAGGTGCAGCTGATGGCCGAGCGCAACTTCGGCATGCCCCAGACCGTGGTGCTGCGCTGGCAACCCGCTGGCAGCAGCACGCTGGAGATCGGCCGCTGCCACGCAGCCAGCGGCCTGCTTGAACCGCTGACCTAGGGCTGGCTCGACGCTGGCGTGCCGCTGGCGCTGGAACTTGTGGCGGCCGGCACATTCGCCGTAGCAGGGTTGTAGGCCTTCTCCACCGTGCCCGCGCTGCGCAGCTTTTTCACCAAGGTGGTTTCCGCCACCCGGTATTGGGTGTCCTTGCGGGTGCCGATGTCTTCGAGCTTGAGGCGCTGGGCCTCGAGCTCTCCCATCTTCACCTGCACATCCGGGTCGATGCCGTGCTTGTGGATGTCGCGGCCTCGGGGGGTGAGGTACTTGGCAATGGTCACGGTCATGCCGGAGCCATCGGAGAGCCCCCGCACCGACTGCACCAGGCCCTTGCCGAAGGTCTTCTGACCCACCAACACCGCCCGGTTGTTGTCTTGCAGAGCTCCGGAGAGGATCTCGCTGGCGCTGGCCGACCCCTCGTTCACCAGGATCACCAGCGGCTTATTGGTAAGAGCCCGGCCGGTGGCCCGCTTCACATCAGTGATGCCGTCGCGGGTCTTGGTGGACACGATCGTGCCCTCGTTCAGCCACTGACGGGCGATATCCACGCTGGCCATCAACAGGCCGCCGGGATTACTGCGCAGGTCGAGCACATAGCCCTGGGCACCCTTGGACTCCAGGTCTTGCACCGCCTTACGCATGTCCTTCGACGCGGTGGCGTTGAACTGCTTCAGGCGGATGTAGCCCACCTTCATGCCATCGGGGGCCGTGTTGAGCTGGTGCTCCACGGCATGGAGCTCGATGCGCTCGCGCACCAGCTTCACTTCAATCGGCTGGCCCTTGCGCGAAAGGTTGAGGGTCACCGCGGTGCCGGCCTGGCCGCGGATCAGCTTCACCGCGTCCTCGGTGCTCATCCCCTTGGTGCTCTTGCCGTCGATCGCCGTGATGATGTCCTTCGGCATCACCCCAGCACGGGAGGCGGGTGAACCCTCGATCGGGCTCACCACCACCAGGTTCTTGGTTTCCTTGTCGAGGCTCAGCTGGATGCCTACCCCGGAGAGTTCACCGGAGGTGTCGATCTGCATCTCCTTGAACTCCCGTGGATCAAGGAAACGGGTGTAGGGGTCGTCAAGGGTGGAGAGCATGCCCCGGATCGCCTCATAGGCGTCCTTGGGGCTGGTGTAGCTCTTGGCGAGCACGTCCTTGCGCAAGGTGCGCCAGCGATCCGGCGTGTACTTGCCGTTGATGTCGAGGTAGTCGCGGAAGACGATCTGCCACGCCTGATCCATCACCTCCTTGGGGCTTTCGCTGATGCGCGACGTGCCACCGGGAGGCGTCACCATCTCGCGGGCCAGCACCGCCGTGGCGGCGCACGACCCCACCGTCACGAGTGCGAGCAGGCCGGCACGTGCCCTGGCCATCAACGAGAAGCCCCCGTTCAACAGGAAGGAGTACTGATGACGCTAGCCGCAGGATCCACGGGAAACCGCAGGGCGGCTAACCGTCACACAGGGGGTGGGGATCAGGGGTCGACCCAGCGGCCGTCCTCCTTGATCAGGGCAATCAGGGCCTCCACGCCTTCGGCTTCCGGCACGCGGCGGATCTCCTCCCGACCGCGATACAGCGAAATGGTGCCAGGGGTCTTACCCACATAACCGTAATCGGCATCCGCCATCTCACCGGGGCCATT
Source organism: uncultured cyanobacterium (assembly GCA_903862155.1). Classification (GTDB taxonomy): domain Bacteria; phylum Cyanobacteriota; class Cyanobacteriia; order PCC-6307; family Cyanobiaceae; genus UBA5018. Next base: position 5,762 of record CAIOXF010000124.1, read on the forward strand.
CACGATGCAACCCATCACGGCAATGTCGAGGCCGGTGAGGTGGGCGGTGGCGGAGCGCACCTTGTGCAGCACCTCCTCCAGGTTGAACAGCGTACGGCCGCAACTGGGGCAAGCCACATACTCCACCATGGTTTTGCGGAGCCCCAGGGCCTGCAGGATCGAGTAACAGACGGGGATTTCCTTCTCAGGGGCCTCGGTGAGCGACACGCGAATGGTGTCCCCCAAACCCTCAGACAGCAGGGTGGCAATGCCGGCCGTGCTCTTGATTCGGCCGTAGTCACCATCGCCGGCTTCGGTGACGCCCAGGTGCAGGGGGTAATGGAAACCCTCGGCGTCCATGCGGTCGGCCATCATCCGGTAGGCGGCCAACATCACCGGGGCCCGCGAGGCCTTCATTGAGACCACGATGTTGTGGAAGTCGAGGCGGTCGCAGATGTGGATGAACTCCATGGCGCTCTCCACCATCCCCAGGGGGGTATCGCCATAGGTGAACAGCATCCGCTCGGCCAGGGAGCCGTGGTTCACCCCGATGCGGAGGCCCTTGTCCTGCTCCTTGAGCAGGCTCACCAGCGGCTCGAGGGTGGCCTGGATGCGCTCGCCGATGGCGGCCACTTCCTCGGGGCTGAATTCGCTGCGGTTCGGATCCGGCTTATCGAACACGTAGAGGCCGGGATTGATGCGCACCTTGTCGACGTGCTGGGCCACCTCCAGGGCGATCTTCATGCCGTTGTGGTGCACGTCCGCCACCAGCGGCACGGGGCGGTAGCTGTCTTCCAGCCGCTTGCGGATCTCCCCCACCGCCTTGGCGTGGGCCAGGCTCGGCACCGTGAGCCGCACGATCTCGCAGCCGGCCTCATGCAGGCGGCGGATGCCAGCGGTGGCGCCCTCGATGTCGAGGGTGTCCTCATTGATCATCGACTGCACCACCACCGGGTGGTCGCTGCCCACCCACACATCACCCACCCGCACGCTGCGGGTCTTGCGGCGGCGGATGGTGGTCTCGTAGCGGGGATTGTTTGCCCAGTCGGGGATGGCGCCGTTGGCGGCCGGGGCAGCATGGGAAGCAGCCGAGGCGGCGATCATCGCGGCAGGGACACAGGGTTGGGCCAAACCATGGCACACCCGCGAGCGGAACTGGCTGCCAAGCCCAGCGACGCTCAGCCCAGCTGATCCAGGCGGCGCCGTACGTCTTGAAGGTCTTGCCAGGTGAGCCACTTCGGGCTGCCCCGCTCCCGCGAAGGATTCCGCAAGAGATAGGAGGGATGGAAGATGGGCATCAGCCACCTGCCCTCCAGCCCATCGCCACTGCCCTGGCGCCACTGGCCCCGCAGCTTGGTGATGCCGCCCTTCACGCCCAGCACCCCCTCCATGGCCGTGGCCCCGGCCAGCAGGATCACCCCAGGATTCACCAAGGCAATCTGGCGCTCCAGCCAGGGGCGACAGACGGCCATTTCCTCGGCCGTGGGCTTGCGATTATCGGGCGGGCGGCACTTCACCACGTTGCACACATAGGCATCGCGGTTGGAGTCGATCCCCACGCTCTCGAGCATCTGATCAAGCAGCTGGCCGGCTCGGCCCACGAACGGCAGGCCCGAGGCGTCCTCCTGGGCACCGGGCCCCTCCCCGATCACCATCAAGCGGGCAGCGGGGTTGCCCCGGCTCACCACCACCCGGGTGCGGCCCAGGCCAAGGTTGCAGCGGTGGCAGGCATCGCAATCAACAGCGAGAGCATCCAGCTGATCGGCGAGCTCGAGCGATCCGCCGTCAGGCACGGGTGCCGGGGCGGTTGAAGCCGCCGGCACCCGGAACAGTTCTCCCTGCTGCTCTCCGTGGGGCATGGCATTGATCAGGCAAGGGCATCTTCACCGACCAGGAGCACCCCACGGATCGCGGTGAACCATTCCCAGCACTGGCGTAAGGCAGGATGTCGGAACTGCTGGATCAGTGCTGCAGCGATGCTCTCTGCCCGGGCCCAGGCGCTGCAGCCCTCCCTCACCCTCGCCATCGCGGCCAAAGCCCGCGCCCTCAAAGCGGAGGGGCGTGATGTGTGCAGCTTGAGCGCCGGCGAGCCCGATTTCGACACCCCTGCATTCATTCGCCAGGCTGCCGTTCAGGCCCTGGAGCAGGGTCACACCCGCTACGGCCCCGCGGCCGGTGAGCCGGCGCTGCGCGAAGCCATCGCCGCCAAGCTCAGCCAGGAGAACGGGGTGCCCACCACCAGCGAGCAGGTGCTGGTGACCAACGGCGGCAAGCAGGCCCTCTACAACCTCTTCCAGGTGCTGCTCGATCCGGGCGACACCCTGCTGCTGCCCTCTCCCTACTGGCTGAGCTACCCGGAAATCGCCGCACTGGCCGGTGCTGGCACCACCTTTATTCCCAGTTCTGCCGCCAACGGCTTCCACCTGGATCCGGATGCGCTGGAGGCCGCGATCACCCCCCGCAGCAAGCTGCTGGTGCTCAACAGCCCGGGCAACCCCACCGGAGCTGTGCTCAGTCGCGCTGAGCTGGAGGCCATTGCCGCCGTGCTGCGCCGCCACCCCCAGGTGGCGGTGGTGTGCGACGAGATCTACGAGTTCCTCACAGCCCCGGGCCACGAGCACCACAGCCTGGCGGAGGTGGCACCGGATCTTGCCGAGCGGATCTTCATCGTGGGCGGCTGCGCCAAGGGCTGGGCCATGACCGGCTGGCGCATCGGTTGGCTGGCGGGACGCAGCGATGTGGTGAAAGCTGCCAGTGCCCTGCAGAGCCAGAGCACCAGCAACGTGTGCACCTTTGCTCAATACGGCGCCCTGGCGGCCGTTGAGGGCCCCCGCGACTGCGTGCGCGAGATGGCGGCCAGCTTCAGCGAGCGCCGCCACCTGCTCAGCGAAGGGCTGCGGGCCATCCCCGGCGTGGCGTTGATGCCGCCGGAAGGGGCCTTCTATGCATTTCCCGACGTGAGCCATTACGGCATCGACTCGATGACCCTGTGCAACCGCCTGCTGGATGAGGTGGGGCTAGCGGTGGTGCCAGGCGTGGCCTTCGGAGACGACCACTGCATCCGCCTCTCCTGCGCCGCGTCTCCTGCCAGCATCAACAACGGCCTCGAGCGCCTGGAGCGCTTCCTGGCCTCGTTGTGATCCCCCCTTTTCCCATGCGCGTTCGAGAACGTCTGACCGCCGTGCTGGCGGGCCTCTCCTTGGCCCTACTTCCGGCGGTCGTCTCTCCCATGCCTCCGGCCGCCCTGGCCCAGAACAGCCCGCAACCAGCCCAGCAGCGAGGGCTCAAGGTGCTGCGCGTCAGCGCGATCCCCGACCAAAACCCCGAAAAGCTCAACCGGCTCTACGGGTTGGTAGCCACTGAGCTCTCCAAACAACTGGGCGTGAGCGTGAAATACGTGCCCGTCACCGACTATGCAGCGGCAGTGAGCGCCTTCCGCACCGGTGATCTGGATCTGGTGTGGTTCGGCGGACTCACCGGCGTGCAGGCCACGCTGCAGAAACCCGGCGCCCGCATGCTGGCCCAGCGCGATATCGACGCCCAGTTCTACAGCGTGTTCATCGCCAACCCCAAGAGCGGCCTCAAGCCGATCCGCTCGATCAACCAGCTCAGCGAACTCAAGGGCAAGCGCTTCACCTTCGGCTCGGAAAGCTCCACGTCCGGCCGGCTGATGCCCCAGTACTTCCTCAGCCAGGCGGGCGTGAAGTTGAAGGATTTTGCCGGCGGTGCCCCGGGCTTCAGCGGCAGCCACGACGCCACCATTGCCCTGGTGCAGAGCGGCGCCTATGACGCCGGTGCCGTGAACGAACAGGTATGGAAGGCCAACCTGCGCAGCGGCAAGGCCAATCGCTCCAAGGTGTTCCAGATCTGGCGCACCCCGCCCTACCCCGACTACATGTGGCTGGCCCAGGCCAATCTCGACCAGCGCTTCGGCAAGGGCTTCACCACCAAACTCCAGAAAGCGATCGTGGGCTGGAAGCCCAGTGATCCCGAGCAGAAACAGATCCTCGTCCTGTTCGGCGCCCAGCAGTTCACCACCGTGAATCCGGCGGGCTACAAACAGATCGAGCAGGTGGGCCGGCAGATCGGCAAGATCCGCTAGTTGAGCGGGCCGGCTGTACTGGAGCTGGAAGCCATCCGGGTGGCCGGCCGCAGGGCACCTCGCCTGGACGGGGTGACCCTGCGGTTGGCGGCCGGTGAACGGGTGGCCCTGATCGGCCCCAGCGGTGCCGGCAAGAGCACCATGCTGGGGGTGGCCAATGGCCTGATCAGCCCCGAGCAGGGCACGGTGCGCTGGCGGGGCGAGCCGCCCGCCCGCGCAGGCAGTGGCCGCCGCCGCCGCCAGCAGGCCCGGATCGGCACCCTCTGGCAAGACCTGCGGCTGATCGATGAACTCAGCGTGCAGCAGAACATCAACGCAGCCCGGCTGGCCTCCTGGGGCTGGCCCCGGGCCCTGCTCAACCTGCTGCTGCCGATGGATTCAGCCGCGTGCGCCCAGCTGCTGAGCCGGCTCGATCTCGATCCCGCCCTGCTCAGCCAGCCGGTGTCTGCCCTATCGGGCGGCCAGCGGCAACGGGTGGCCCTGGCGCGGCTGCTGCGGCAGGAACCCCTGCTCCTGCTGGCGGATGAACCCCTGGCGAGCCTGGATCCACGGCTGGCCGATGAACTGCTGACCCTGTTGCTGCTGGAAGCCAAAGCGCCAAGGGCCCTACTGCTCAGCCTGCACCGCCCCGACCTGCTCTCCGACTTCGATCGGGTGGTAGGCCTGCGCGCCGGCCGGATCGTGTTCGATGCCCCTCCAGGAGCCATCGATCCATCGATGCTGCAGGCGCTCTACGCCGGCGCCACGGCAGCGCCAGCAGGAGCGGCATGAGGCTCGCCACACCCCTGTGGGTGCTAGCGCCGGCCCTAGTGCTGGTGCCGGTGTTTGGCCTGCTGCCGGGCCTGAGCCATGGCGGCGGCTGGGAGCTGATCGGCCAGTTCGCCTGGGCCGCGGTCACCCCGTCGCTGGATCCGCTGGTCCTGGGCTCGGCCCTCCAGGGTCTAGGCGTCACGGTGGGGATCGCCCTGCTGGGCTGGGCCGCCAGCCTGGTGCTGGGCCTGGTGCTCGGCCTGCTCAGCTCCCGCACGGTGTGGCGCACCCTCAGCGGCAACGCTTGGCCCGCCGAAGTGATCCGGCGCCTGCTGGCGCTGCCGCGGGCCATCCATGAACTCCTCTGGGGCCTACTCCTGCTGGCCCTGCTGGGGCTCAAACCCGCCGTGGCGATCGCGGCCATCGCCATTCCCTATGGCGCCCTAGTGGCCCGCATGACCAGCGACCTGCTTGACGCGCTGCCCACCCGCCAGCTGGAGGCGCTGCGGGCCGCAGGGGCTGGCCCAATCGGCGCCCTGCTCACGGCCCTGGGCCCGCCGCTGATGCCCCAGGTGATCAGCTACGGCGGCTACCGGCTGGAATGCGCCCTGCGCAGCGCCACCCTGCTGGGGGTGTTCGGCCTCGGGGGCCTTGGGGCCGAACTGCGGCTCACCCTGCAGTCGCTGAATTTCCGCGAGCTCTGGAGCGGCCTGTGGCTGCTGCTGGCGGTGATGCTCAGCCTGGAGGGGCTGCTGGGAGCACTGCGCCAACGCTGGGCCATGCCCCAGCGCTTCGTCCTGAGCCAGGGCGGGGTGGGCCGCCGCGGCCGCGAGATGGTGCTGGCAGGCGTTGCGCTGGTGCCGCTGCTCGTTGGGGTGGCAAGGGTGCTGGAGGTGGATCCCCTGGCCCTGGTCCAGCCCCATCCGCTGCCACCAGCACCACCGGTGGATTGGGCAGGCGTGGCGGCCCTTCCCTGGCCCAGTCTGATCACCAACACTCTGGTACTCACCCTCACCGCCGCGGCCCTGGCCGTGGGGGGAGCGCCGCTGCTGCTGCTGGCGGTGCGGCCCTGGGGCTGGGGCAGGGTCCTGGTGCAGCTGCTCTGGGCCCTGGGGCGGCTCTGGCCGCCGCCGCTCACGGCGCTGCTGCTGCTGTTTGTGGTGCAACCGGGCGTGCTCACGGGCGCCCTGGCCCTGGCCTTTCACAACCTGGGCATCCTGGGCCGCCTGCTGCTGGAAGCCAGCGAAGCCGGCGGCGATCGCGCCGGCCGCACCCCCGCCGAACAGGCCCTGGAGGCCAGTGGCAGCGGCGCACGGCTGGCCCTGCTCTATGGCCGCTACAGCAGCGTGGCCAGCAGCTACCTGGCCTATGGGGCCTACCGGGCCGATGTGATCCTGCGGGAGTCTGTGGTGGTGGGACTGGTGGGCGCCACCGGCCTGGGCAGCCAGTTGCTGGAGGCCCTCAGCTCCTTCGCCTGGGACCAAATCGCCGCCCTGGTGCTGGCCTACGCCGGGCTCACCCTGCTGGGGGAAGATCTCAGCGACCGGATCCGCCAACGCCTTCTGGCCCAGCAGCACACCAGCTCCTCCGCAACCTCCGCGATCCCCGGATCCCCTGCCGCCGATGCCCTTCCCGCCTGAAGCCCCGGCCATCCCCAGAAAGCTGGTGGCCCTCGGCGACAGCGGGGTGTACGGCTGGGGTGATCCCCAGGAGGGCGGCTGGTGTGAGCAGCTGCGCCGTCACTGGATGGAACTGCCGACAGGTCCCGTGCTCTACAACCTGGGCGTGCGCGGCGATGGGCTGGAGCGGCTCGCCGCCCGGTTGCGCGGCGAAGTGCTGTGCCGGGGCGAACTGCGCCGCCAGATGCCCCAGGGGATCCTGATCGGCATCGGCCACAACGACCTGGCCCGGGTGGGCCGCCGCGACGGCCGGCACCAGCTCGGCCCCGACGCCTTCCTGTTCGGCCTGCAGCAACTGCTGCAGGAGGCCCGCGCCATCGCGCCGGTGCACGTGATCGGTCTCACCCCGGTGGTTGAAGAGGCCATGCCCTACGCCGAGGTGCTCTGGTACGGCCTCGAGGAGGTACGCCGCTACGAAGCCCTGCTGGAGGAGGCCTGCCTGGAGGCCGACGTGCCGTTTCTGCCACTGGTGGAACACATGATGGGGGGTAGCCAATGGCCCGAGTTGCTCTGCAGCGATGGCCTTCACCTCAACGCCAACGGCCACCGGCGGGTGTTCGAGCGGGTGCGCCAATGGCCTGCCCTACTGGCCTGGGCCGGCCTCGAACCCCTCCACCAGGCCACCGCCCTGGCCTGGTGAGACTGCGGGGCGCCATCCCCAGAACTGGGGATCGCAGCTCCGTGAAATCACGGTGCATATCCGAAGCCAGCTGCTGTTCAGCTTCGATGCATTCGTGCTGTGATGCCCTCCACCAGGGTGAGCGGGCCTGCCGCCGTTGTAGCCAGGCGGGTTGTTGTCCGATCTACAAGCGCAACCAGGCGGTAGTGAGCAACCTGGGCCTGGCCCACTTCGTGGCCGAGCGCTACATCCGCCGCTCGGGTTGGCTCGGCGGAGCCGCACCGGAAGACATCCATGCCGCCGCCTGTGCGGGCCTGGTGCGCTGCATGGAGCTGTTCGAGGCCCGCCAGGGCCATGCGCTGAGCACCTACGCCGTGCCGTACCTCACCGGCACGATCCAGCATGAGCTACGCGATCGCTGGCAACCAATCAAGGTGCCGCGGCGGATGCAGGAACTGCAGCAGCGCGCTGCCCGGGAGCAGAAGCGCCGACACAAGAGAGGCTTGCCACCCCTGTCGCAGCAGCAGCTGGCTGCCCACCTCGGCACCAGCGAGGAACAGCTTGAGCAGGCCGAACTGGGCTGGCTGGCATTGCAGCGCGTGTGCAGCCTGGAAGAGCTGGCGGCTTTGCCATCGGAGCAGGACTGGCAAGAGGACTAAAACCGGGCGTGAGCCGGGACCGCCGATCAGCTGGACGAGAGCACCAAGGCCAGAGCAGCGGCAATGGTGGTTTGAATCGCGTTCACCAGCTCGTTGCTGAGCCAGCTCCAGCGGCGCTGCAGGGCAGCCCCGATGCCGCTCTCGATCAGGGTGGCGGCCAGGGCCACGAGGCTCACCAGCAGCCAGGTCTGCCAGCCCTGGATCAGGCCCAGCGCCGCCATCAGGGACGCCATCACGGCCCCGCCCACCAGGCTGGCGGCCGTGCCCTCGGCGCTGATCGCTCCCTCGGTGCCTGGAGGGACAGGCCGCAGGGTGGTGATCAGCAGGGTGGTGCGGCCCCAGCGCTTGCCGATCTCACTGCCGCAGGTGTCGGCGAGCTTGGCGCTGAAGCTGGCGGCGAAGCCCACCAGCAGCCGCGGCGCTGATCCAGGCCAGAGAGCCGCCAGCAGGGCGAGGGCCGCCCCGGTGGCCGCCGACCCCCACACGTTCGCCGGTGCCCGGCGGCCGCCGCGGGCTTCCGCCAGCCCGCGCGCTTGCTTCTGGCGCAGCCCCAGGCGGGTCACCAGCGAACCCAGCAGCAGATAGAGCACCACCGCCAGCCAGCCCCGCCAGCCCAAGCACCCCCAGAGGATTGTGCCCAGGGCGCCGGCATGCACCCAGCCCGCCGGGGTGAGCATCGGAGCGCGCTGGGCCAGGGCGATCAGCAGGCCGTTGAGCACCAGCGCCACCAGCCAGTGCCAGGGGGTTTGGACAGGCAGCCAGGCCAAGGGAGCGGCAGCGAAGGGCAACAGCACGAACGGGAGCCTGCGGCCAGGGGCAGGCCAACTCTGTTGCACCGCGTTGCGTCAGCACGGCAAAACGCGGCGTGACAGCAACCGGACAACGGATAATCCGGCTACGTGTTTGCCCGCGGGGCCCGGCTGCCATGGTGTTCAAGCGCAAGGACTCCTTCTTCCTCGACCTCGGCAGCCAGGACGCCAAGCCCGCCAAGGTGGCCGTGGCCAAGAGCGAGCCTGCCAAGGACGACCAACCCAAGGCCGCTGCCCAAGCCATCAAGCCAGCCCCAAAGGCCTCTCCCTCCGAAGCCCCTACCACCACCGCAGCAGCTGCCGCTGAAGCGTCTGACGCCCCGGTGCTCACCACCGCCGAAGCGATCGCAGCCGAACTGCGCGCCGCTCAGGAAGCCAAGCCCGCCCCCACCCTCAGCACCTTCGCCCCCGACGCCCTCAACCCCGGCAATGGCGTCCCCATGCGCCGCCGCCGCGCCGGCGCCAACCTGGCCGGCTTCAAGGCGATGGCCAAGAGCATGACGGGCAAGTAAGCCCCAGCCGCCAACGCACCAATGCGGCGGTGCCCGCCACCGCCGCCGTGCTCACCCTCAGGATTGACGGGCCCAAGCTCACGGGCTTCCAGCCCGCGGCCGTCGCCAGGGCCTCTTCCTCAGGGCTCCACCCCCCTTCCGCGCCGATGGCCAGGGTGATGCCCTGCCGGCAGCGCCCGGAAGCCTCCATGGCCGCAGCTGCCAGCACCTGATCCAGCAGCGGAAGGCCTGCGGCCCGGGTGGTGGCCAGCAGTCCCACACCAGCCGGCACAGCACCCAAGAGCGCTTTAGCGGGTTGCGGAGACAGAAGCTCCGGCAGCCACAGCCGCTCGCACTGCTCCGCCGCCTCCCGCAGGATCGCCCCAAGCCGCTCGGGCCTCAGCCGCTCGCCGGTGCTGCTGCGTTCCGCCTGCAGCGGCAACAGGGCATCGATCCCAAGTTCACAGGCCATCCGGGCCATCACCTCCCCATCCCGGCGGGGCATGGCCACCGCCAGGGTGAGCCGGGGATCGGGCATGGGCTGCTGCTCCAGCGGCTGGTCCATCGCCTGCTCCAGCTCGGCAGCGACCTCGGCGAGTACGGCCGTCCACAGCCGGCCGGCCCCATCCACCACGGCAAAGCGATCACCGGAGCGCAGCCGCAGAACCCGGCCCAGGTAGTGGCGTTCGGCCTGCTGCAGCTCCAGCTGCCGGCCCTGGGACGGCAGGCGGCCAGGCTCGATCAGCAACCGCCGCAGTTCACGCGCCATCGCCGCCCGATCAGTCGGGGCTGGCGTCGCCCATCAGCGGGAACAGGGCATCCTCCTGTTCCTCCACCGGCCAGTCGTCGTTCACGCCGCCCACCACGAGTTCGCAGATCTCCACCACGTCGCGGTCAAGCTGGCCGAGGGCGTTGATCAGCACATCGAGGCCCACCGCATCGCTGGTGCCCAGATCCACCCAGCAGCGGCCCCAATCGCCCCGGTATTCGAAGGACGCGAGGTTGTGCATCAGGGCCGGCATGGCCCGATCGGCCTCCTCGTCGTCGTACACCATCCAGCTCAGCTCGGCGCCGGCATCGTGGGCCTGGAGGTTTTCGGCGTTGAAGCCGCCCAGCTTGCCCAGCACAAACCAGCTGTCAAACACCCCTTCCACGTAGTCGCGCTCCCCCTTGCCGGGCGGATTGGCGAAACGCAGCCAGATCCAGCAATTGAAGGGATCCACCTCGCGGAAACGCACCTCCATCGAGCCCCCTATCGGCGCAGCCGATCACACTGAGCCCATCCAACACGCCCGCGGGGCGTGCGCCCTGCCCCGATGCTCGAGCTCGCCGGCCTGCACTACCAACCCTCCACCGCCCGCCAAGCGGTGCTGGAGCAGGTGGATCTGCAGCTGAAGCCAGGCAAACCGGTGCTGGTGGCCGGGCGGAGCGGCTGCGGCAAAACCACCCTGCTGGAGCTGATCAGCGGCCTGGCCGACCCCGACCGCGGCCGCATCCTCTGGAACGGTCAGCCGGTCAGCGGCCGCCAGCGGCGCTGGCTCTGCGGGCTGGTGTTTCAGTTTCCGGAGCGCCATTTCCTCGGGCTCACGGTGGGCCAGGAGCTCAAGCTGGGCCGCCGCCGCCTCGGCGCCGAAGACGCGGCAGCCGTGCTGCAGCGGGTGGGGCTGGGCAGCCTGAGCCTGCAGCAGGCGCCTGAGCGGCTCAGCGGCGGCCAGCAACGCCGCCTGGCCCTGGCCGTGCAGCTGCTGCGCGATCCGAAGGTGCTGCTGCTGGATGAACCCACCGCCGGCCTCGACTGGGCGGTGCGGGCCGAAATTCTCGATCTGCTGGCGGATCTGGCCAGGGAGCGGGCGGTGCTGGTGGTGACCCACGAACCGGAGCTGTTCGCGCCGATCGCCGGTGAGGCCTGGCGCCTGGAGCAGGGGGTGCTCCGTACCATGCAGCTCACGACGGGGGTGGGGACATGAGCCAGGGCGATCAGCTGTTGCGGGCCACCGCCGCCGGTGGCGGCATCCGGATGGTGGCGCTCACCACCACCCACACCCTGCGCACCGCCAGCGAGCGCCACGGCCTCTCCTTTCTCACCACGGCCCTGCTTGGGCGTGCCATGACGGCGGGTCTGTTGCTGGCCAGCTCGATGAAGGTGCAGCACGGCCGGGTGAATCTGCGCATCCAGTCGGATGGGCCGCTGCGGGGCCTGATGGTGGATGCGGGCCGCGATGGAACCGTGCGCGGCTACGTGGGCAAGCCCGAGCTGGAACTGGATCTGGTCACCGAAGCCGACGGCAGCCACCACTTCGATTTCCGCCAGGCCACCGGCACCGGCTACCTGCACGTGGTGCGCGACCTGGGGGAAGGCGAACCGTTCAGCTCCACGGTGGAACTGGTGAGCGGCGGCATCGGCGACGACGTGGCCTCCTATCTGCTGCATTCCGAGCAGACCCCCTCGGCGGTGTTCGTGGGTGAGCGCATCGACAGCCAGGGGGTGCGCTGCAGCGGGGGCGTGCTGGTGCAGGTGCTGCCCAAGGCCGCCCGTGAGCCGGCCCTGGTGGCCCTGCTGGAGGAGCGCTGCCGCGAGATCCATGGCTTCAGTGAGCTGCTAGAGGCCTGCGACGGCCACCTGCACGATCTGCTGGCCGAAATCTTTCCCGACCTCGACCCCCAGCCCCTCACCGGCGAGCAGGCCTGCCAGGACGTGCGCTTCCACTGCCCCTGCAGCCGCAGTCGCAGCGTGGGCGCCCTCAAATTGCTCGGCCGCGATGAGCTGAGCGCCATCCTCGAGGAGGACGGCCAGGCCGAACTCACCTGTCACTTCTGCAATGAGAAGTACCAGGTGGAGGGGCCCGAGCTTCAGGAGCTGATCAACGAGCTCACCCCAGCGGCGGCCTGAGGCGCTTCGGCGATCGGTTCAGCCGATGAGGAGCGCCCCAAGCAGCAACAGAGCAAAGGCCGGCAGGCTCTCGATCTGATCAGGCCCCAGCGGCAGCCCCAGAGGCAGCGGACCGGCCGTGGCCGACACCAGCAGCCCACCGATCACCAGGCCGAGGCCCAGGAGGCCGAGGCTCCAGCCCGCTGCACCCAGCAGCTTGTTGCCGCGGCGCTGCAGGCTCACCACCGCGGCCAGCACCGCCAGCGACAGCAGCAGATCCAACGGAGCAGCCGGCAACAGCAGGGCCAGCAGCACCAGGGCCCCGATCGAACCGAGCGGGAACCACAGGCCAAACCCCTCGGCCAGGCCCAGCTCGGGCATGGCGAGAGCCGGGGCCTTGAGCTTCGGCAGGGGCACCTGCGGGAGGCTCGGCAGGGCCACCGGCTTGGGCGGTGGGGTGGCTTGCTCCCGCACGGAGGCGGAACGGGCGGCGGTGCTCACCTTCCCCTGCTGACGCTCCTTGAGCCGCTCCATCAGCACGGCGTCGTAGGCCGCTTCGATCCGGGCCCGGGCGATCGGGTCGTCCCCCACCTCGGCCAGACGCTCGAGCTTGGCGGTCTGAACGGCATCGAAGCCCGCGTCCGGGGCCACGCCCAACCGGTCGTAGGGGCTGGGGTCGGGGGTCTGGGTCATGGGGCCAAGGGTAGGGGCGGCAGCCGGCTCAGAACAGGGGCTCACTGTGGAGGTAGCCCCCCTCCTGCTGGAGCTGGCGGCGGCAGCGCTCGGCCTCATCAGCCGCCAGGCGGTGGCGGCGCTTGAGCAGGGGCATCTGGGGCGGGAGATGGCTGCCCTCGCGCATCTCCACCTCCCCGGCGGGGGCAGACTGGAAGCTCACGTAATCGCAGCCCCCGTCGGGCCGGGGCCGCACCAGCCAGAGCGGCTTGGGCATTGCTGTGATCCTTCGTTACAAGGATTCTGGCGTGTTCATACCGCAGGCTGAGAGCTCACAGCGCAATCGGCTCAACGCCGCTCACCACCGGCGCCACCGCACTCAGCTCGAGATCCGGATGGTCTTCGTGCAGCTGGTTGAGGTTCCACTCGTTCTTGAACAGCAGCACCGGCCGGTTCCAGCAGTCGCGCACTGTTTTGCAGTTGAAGATCCGCCCCACCGACTCCAGCGCCGGCCAGCCGCCACTCACCCAGCGCGCCACCTGGAAGCCGAGCGGCTCCAGGCGGGTCTGCACGCCGTATTCGTTCTCGAGGCGGTACTGCACCACCTCAAGCTGCAGCTGACCCACCGCCGCCAGGATCGGATCGCGCTTGCTCTCGTCGGTGTCGTAGAGGATCTGCACCGCCCCCTCCTCACGCAGCTCATTCACCCCCTTGCGGAAGTTCTTGAACGCCGAGGGGTTGGGATTGCGCAGCCAGGAGAAGATCTCCGGGCTGAAGCAGGGAATGCCCTCGTATTCCACCTTCGGGCCCAGATAGAGGGTGTCGCCGATGGCGAACATGCCCGGGTTGTTGAGGCCGATCACATCGCCGGGGTAGGCGTCCTCCACCACCTCACGGTCTTGGCCGAACAGCTTCTGCGGGCGCGAGAGGCGAATGGTGCGGCCGGTGCGGGCATGCTGCACCGCCATGTCTTTTTCAAAGCGGCCGCTGCACACCCGCACGAAGGCCACGCGGTCGCGGTGGCGGGGATCCATGTTGGCCTGCAGCTTGAACACAAAGCCGCTGAAGCCTGGGGCCACGGGATCCACCGGACCGGCACTCGTCTGGCGGGGGGTGGGCTGCTGGGCCAGCTCCAGGAAGGCATCCAGGAACGGCCGCACCCCGAAGTTGGTCATGGCCGAGCCAAAGAACACCGGGCTGAGCTCGCCGGCATGCACCAGCTCCAGATCGAGCTCCGCCCCGGCACCCTCCAGCAGCTCCAGCTCCTCAAGGGCGGCATCGAGCAGCTCGGGCTCCACCAGCCCTGAGCTGCGGGCTTCTTCAACAGAGAGCACCTTCTCCTCGCTCTGGCGGCCCCGCTCGGCCCGCTCAAACAGCACCACCTCACGGCTGCGGCGATCGATCACGCCGCGGAAGCGATCACCGCTGCCGATCGGCCAGTTCACCGGCCAGCAGGCTAAATCCAGCTCGCTCTCGATTTCATCGAGCAGCTCCAGGGGCTCCCGGCCCGGCCGGTCCATCTTGTTGATGAAGGTGAAGATCGGGATGCGCCGCATCCGGCACACCTCAAACAACTTGCGGGTCTGGGGCTCGAGGCCTTTGGCCGCGTCTTCGAGCATCACCGCGTTATCAGCGGCGGCAAGCGTCCGGTAGGTGTCTTCCGAGAAGTCCTGGTGGCCCGGAGTGTCCAGCAGGTTCACCGTGCTGCCGGCGTAGTCGAACTGCAGCACGGTGGAGGTGATCGAGATACCGCGCTGCTTCTCGAGCTCCATCCAGTCGGAGGTCACCTTGCGCTGCTCGCCCTTGGCCTTCACGGCGCCGGCCTGCTGGATCGCACCGCCGTAGAGCAGCAGCTTCTCGGTGAGGGTGGTCTTACCCGCGTCGGGGTGGGAAATGATCGCGAAATTGCGCCGGCGGCCCACCGCCTCCGCCAGGGCCGCCAGGTCGCCGTCGTCGGCGGCGTTCACGGCGGAACTCACGCCGCTGCCAGTGCTGCTTGCCATGGGGCCAGCCTCTCAGATCAGCCCAGCACGCCCCACACCTCCAGATAGCGGTCATCCAGCGGCGCCACCTGCAGCCCGCTGAGACCCGCCTCCGCCAATTGGGCCTCAACCTCCTGAGGGGTGAACGCAGCGTGGAGGGAGGCGAGGTAGTCGCGCTGGAGCACCTCCGGTGCCTCCGGCAAAGAAAGGGCCAACAGATCGCCGGCCGCTTCCGGGCTGGCGGGGCGCCGCAGATCCTTGAGATAAAGGAAAGCGCCTGGAGCCGCCAGGGCCCGCGCCGTGTGCCACAGCACGGCGGGGTGATGGAGATGGTGCAGCAGGCTGTTGCTCACCAGGGCTATGCAGCGCCCAGCCAGATCACCGTGCTCGAGCTCGGCGCTGGGCAGGGTGTGGCGAGCAAAGCGGAGCCGCCCACCAGCTGCGCCCAGGGTCAGACGCCGCTGCTCGGCGACCTGGAGCATGGCGGGCGCCCCATCGATGCCCACCACCCGGGCCTCCGAGTAGCACTCCACGAGCCGAAAGCTGATGTTGCCAGGGCCGCAGCCCAGATCCGCCATCAGGGCACCGGGGGCTGCCAGCTCCACCCCAGCGGTGGTGGCCAGCGCCGCCAGCCGCTCCACCACAGCCGCATCGCCAACGCTGAAATCGGCCTCGGCGTAGGCCTGCACCTGGGCCTGGCCATCCATCAGCTCGGGCTCGGGAACGCGCTGCATCACGGCTGAATCGGGGCAGGAGCCCACAACACCGCTCGCCACTGTGGCTGGTGGCAACGGTCACTTGCCGACCCCACCAGTGGCGTTATGGTTCCCAACACCGCATCAAGCCGTAGCCCGTGACCCTCTCCGCCACGCCCCCTTCCGCCGACCTCAGCGCCGCCCAGCGGGCGGCCCAGGAAGCGGCAGAAAAGGCGTTTTCAGCGGGCGCGGCACCACCAGCGCTTGAGCGGCCCGACTTCCCAGCCACCGCCCCGGCAGCGAACCCGGTTTTCTATCGCACCTATTCCCGCAAGACCGCCAGCGGCCGCGAGAGCTGGCGCCAGGTAGCCGAGCGCAACCTGGAGGGCCTCCACAAGCTGGGCCACCTCAACGACAGCGAACTGGAGCTGCTGCGCCGCATGCAGCTGGAGCAGAAGGCGTTGCCCTCAGGCCGCTGGCTGTGGATCGGCGGCACCGAGTGGATTGAGCGTCAGGAGAACTTCTCCGGCGCCTACAACTGCACCTCCACCAACCTGGTGGATTGGGAAGCCTTCGGTCTGATGATGGACCTGGCGATGATGGGCTGCGGCACTGGCGCCATCATTGAACCCCACCTGATCAACCGGCTGCCCGCCATACGCAACCGGCTGGTGATCGAGTCGGTGAGCGACATCGGCGCCACCCCTGCCGGATCCCGTCAGGAGCACACCAGCTCCAGCATCGACGGCCAGCGGGCGCACATCAAGGTGGGCGACACCCGCCGCGGCTGGGTGGACAGCTATCAACTGCTGCTTGAGCTGTGCAGCGATGAGCGTTTTGCTGGCGGTGAGATCACCATCACCGTGGATCTCTCCGACGTGCGGCCGGTCGGCGAAACACTCAAGGGGTTCGGCGGCATGGCCAACCCGGTGAAGCTCAAGGATCTCTATGGCCGCGTGGCCCAGATTCTCAACAAGGCCCAAGGCCGCCAGCTCACCTCGGTGGAGTGCTGCCTGCTGATCGATGAGGCCGCCGTCACGATCGTGGCCGGCAACATCCGCCGCAGCGCCGGCATGCGCCAGTTCGCCGCCGACGACCTGGCCGCCGCCACCGCAAAAGACAACCTCTGGCAGCAAGACGAAGCCGGCAACTGGCGCATCGACCCCGAGCGTGATGCCCTGCGCATGGCCAACCACACCCGGGTGTTCCACACCAAGCCCAACCGCGCCGTGGTGTTGGAAGCCGTCACCAAGCAATTCCAAAGCGGTGAGGGCGCGATCCAGTTCGCCCCCGAGGCCATCGCCCGCTCCAATGCCGATCTGCTGCCCACCCCTGAGCTGCGCCAGGAGTTCGTGGACATCTACTGCGACCAGGGCCGCAAGGAAGCGGGCCGCTGGCTGCAGCTGCACCACACAGGCCTGGAAGCCGCTGAGCTGGAGCACCGCCTGGGCCGCTACGGCCTCAACCCCTGCGGCGAGATCCTCGGCGCCGACTTCCACTGCAACTTGGCCGAAGTTCACCTCAACCAGATCGATCCCGCCGATCACCAGGCCCAGGAGGATGCGTTCAAGGCGGGCGCCATCGCCGTGGCCTGCCTGCTCAACCACCGCTTCGAGGTGGAGCGCTACCGCCAGAGCCGCGCCTGGGATCCGATCGTGGGCGTGAGCTTCACCGGCCTGTTCGACTTCTTCGTGCACGCCTTCGGAACCCCCTGGCTGAAGTGGTGGGAAGCCGGCCGGCCCGACACCGAGGAAGGTCGCGCCTTCAAGGCCCAGGAGGCCGAGTACCTCAGCCGCTGGAAGGGAATCGTGAACCAGGCGGTGTGGGAGTACTGCGATCGCCACGGCCTGCGCCGCCCCAACCGCTGCACCACCGTGCAGCCCGCGGGCACCAAGAGCCTGCTCACCGGCGCCTCCCCCGGCTGGCACCCCCCCAAGGCCCAGCGCTTCATCCGCCGGATCACCTTCCGCAAGAACGACCCGGTGGCCCTGGCCTGCATGGACTACGGCTACACAATCGTGCCGTCGCAGAGCGACAAGGACGAGCAGGGCCGCCTGCTTGACGATCCGTTCGATCCCCGCTGCACCGAGTGGCTGGTTGAGATCCCCACCGAAGTGAGCTGGGCCAACATCCCCGGCGCCGATGCGGTGGAGATCAACAACTTCTCCGCCATGGCCCAGTTCGACTTCTACATGCAGGTGCAGAAGCACTACACGGCCCACAACACCTCGGCCACCGTGGAGTTCCGCGAGCACGAGATTGAGCCGCTGGCCAATGCCATCCACCAAGCGATCGAACAGGGCGAGGGCTACATCTCGGCGGCGCTGCTGGCCCGCTTCGACGCCAACGCCACCTTCCCGCGCCTGCCGTTCGAACCGATCGACCACGCCACCTACGAGCGCCTGCAGGCTGAGGTGGCGGGCCGCCGCCGCACCGGCGACTTCTTCGCCGCCCTGCAGCGCTATGACGGCGGCGAACTGATGGAAGCTGGTCCGGCCGGCTGCGACAGCGACAAGTGCCTGCTTCCCCTCGCCAAGCCCAGCGACAGCTGAGCAAGGCCCGCCGGGCCACCGTTCTTGCCTTGGCCTTGCTGGGGCTGGGCGCTGGCCTTGCGGGCTGCGGCCCCTCTGCCGAACAGAAACGCCAGGAGGCCGAGCGGCTGCGCCAGGAGCGCCAGGCTCAGGCCGAGCTTCAGCGCTGCCGCCGCGACCAAAAGGCAATCAGCGAGCTCACTGGCCAGATCCAGGGCCAAACCAAAGAACTGGCCAAGCTCAACGCTGAGCGCTACGAGGCCTCGCCCCGCCCGGAGCCACCCAGTCCGGCGCTGGCAGCCCGCTTCACCCAGGAAGACCGGGAACTCGATGAGCTGCGCTACCGAGAGCGACTGCGGAATTGGGAGGTGCTGGAGCAGCAGCGCTACGGCCACTGGATCGATGAACAGCAAAACCGCCGCGACCGCTTACGCGGCCAGCTCCAAACCAATGGCACCTTGCTGCGGCGCATCGCGCCCGAGCTGATGGCCGAGGCCGGCGGCAGTGCGCTCAACGCCGAGGCCGTGGCCCGGGCCACCCGCTGCAACCCCGCCGATTTCGGGCTTCAGGACAGTGCACCGGCCGGAAGCTCCTCGAGGGCAGCGGCCAACTGATCCACCAGCTCCAGGCAGCGCTCGTGCTGGTGCCCCGGAGCCAGGCTCACGGGCAGTGTTTCGATCATGTCCGCCAGGAGGCGGGCCTGATAGGCGAGCAGGTTGGTGCAGACAACGGCCATGGCGCACAGAAGGGAGGCCCTTCTTCACCATGACGGCGATTCCCATTCGAGACA
>CAIOXF010000125.1 GCA_903862155.1 uncultured cyanobacterium
ACCGATGACGGCAGGTCTGCCCCTGATCGCACCGTTGGTGGCCGCCACCCTCGTGGTGCTCACGGCCGTGGCCGGCTTGCCAGCCCTGCTGCTCGCCAGCCGCCACCCCCAGCCGCGCAACCCGCTGCCAGGCCCCGAAACGGCTGCGCCGGTTCAGTTGGTGCTGGGCGGCACCGGGCGCTGGTTTCTCAATGGCCAGCCCATTGCCGAAGACGCCCTGGGCCGCATGCTGCGCCAGCCCCGGCTTGCCCAGGCACCCCTGCGCCTTCAGGCCAGTGGCCGCCTTCCAGCCGCTGCTGTGAGCCGTGCCATGGCCTGGTTGCGCCGCCAGTCGGGCATGCCGGTGAATCTGGATCTCCCGCTCGCGGGCCCATGAATCGCTTCGCTTCCTGGGGCTGGAGTGCGGTGGCCGTAGCCCTCTGCGGCCTGGCTGCGGGTGTGTTGCTGATCCCCCAGCGCCTGGCGCAGCGCCCCATGGCCCACGGCGTGATTGCCGTGCACCTGGAGCCCGGCGGTGGGCTCCGCCTCTGGCACCAGCCGATCACAGCCTCGGCCCTTGGGGGCGTGCTGGCCGCCGCCGCCCGCCGGCAACCCCCGCCAACCCTGCGGCTCGTGCCCGATCCCCAGGTGCCCTGGGCCGAGGTGCGCCAGGCGCTGGTGCTGTTTCACCGAGGAACCCTCCCCCTTGAACTTCAGCTTCCCGTTCCCTCCGCCGGCACCTGATCAGTCCGCCTGGCGCCGCCTCTGGCCCCTGGTGCTGCTGGCCGTGGGGCTCAATGCCCTGTGGCTGCTGGGACCGGCACCGTGGCGCCCGATCACGGCGCCTGGTGCCCGGGTGCCGGCTCCGGCCGACGACACGCCTGAGCTGCTCCGACTGGGCCGGGCTGAGCCATCCTCTGCGCCCATCCCTGGCTTGCCACTCACGGCCCTGCCGCCGCCCCCGCCGTCGGTGTTGCCCAAGGGTGCCGGGCTGCTGCCTGCCCAGCCCGCGCCGTTGCCGACGCCTCTGCTGCCGCCCTTGCCCGCCCAGCTGCCCGATGCTGCTGCTGCCCTGCGCGCTGGGTTGGTGCAGCCTGCTGGGACGGCGCTGGCCTCCAACGAGCGCGATGCCCTGGTGGGGCTGCAGCGGCGCCAGTGGTGGCTCACGGCTAGCCAAGACGGCCTCGCCCAGGCTCTCTGGCAGCGGGCCAAGCCGCTTCCCGTGCTGCCAGACGGCATGGGGAAGCTCCCCAGCGATGCTGAACTGCGTGCCATGCCCGAGGGCGGCCTGGCCTGGCTCGGGGCCGGCGACTGGCACGGCCGCTCCCTGGTGGGCCGCCAGGCCGCCCTGCTGATCTGGCGTCACGGCGGCAAGTTCTGGTTGCTGCGTTTGCCGCTGGGCGAGCCGGAGCCCGGCGGCAAAACGCTAACCAGCTCTTAAACGTCCCACTACCAGGCCTTTCCTCTGGCCTCCAACGGCCTCCATAGCGTTCACCCACCGACGCAATCGGCCCCCATGGTGTTCACGCCTGCTTCGGCTTCCAGCCCCCGGGAGGATTTCCGGGCGCTGCTGGAAGCCAGCTACGAGAAGCGCAACCTGATGCACCTGGCGGCCGGCAGCACCGTGCCGTTGCTGCGCAAAAACGTGTGGCTGGTGGTGCGGGGCATGGTGAAGCTCACGGCCCTCTCGATCAACGGCGACGAGATGCTGCTGGGCCTGGCCGGCCCCAACGAACCCTTCGGCGATCCTCTCTCCAACGTGGAGGCCTATGAGGCCACCACCCTCTGCGACACCGACCTGCTCTGCCTCACTTGCGAGGAGATCAGCCGTGAACCCCATCTGGCGATGGCCCTGCTGCAGGGCATGGGGACCCGCTACCGCCAGAGCGAGTCGATGCTGGCCCTGCTGGGCCTGCGCCGGGTGGAAGACCGGGTGCGGGGCTTCCTCGAGCTGCTCGCCAACGACTACGGCAAGCCCTGTGAGCAGGGTCTCCGCCTCGACATCAAGCTCACCCACCAGGAATTGGCCAGCGCCCTGAGCACCACCCGCGTCACGGTGACCCGGGTGTTGGGTGCACTGCGTGATGAGGGCTGGCTTCACATCGATGAGAAGCGCCGCTTGGTGATTTCCCATCTGCCGGCTGCCGGTCGGGTCCGGACGCGCTGCGCATGACCGAGCCGCCGATCCGGCTGCTTCTCGTTGATCCCGATCCCGCTTCCGCCTTTCTCCTGCAACAGGCCCTCGATAGCGAGGGCTTTGCCGTGAGCACCTGCACCGTGCCTGAACCCGCCCTCGGGTTGTTGTCGGAGCCCCACAGCTTTCAACTGGTGGTGCTCGATTGCTTGCTGCCCGAGGCCGGCCTGGCCGCGCTGATTGCCTGCGCCCATGGTGGGCTGCAGCGGCTGCCGGTGTTGTTGCTCTGCCTGGGGGCCACGGAAGCCGATCGGGTACGGGCCCTCGAGGCCGGTGCCGACGACGTGCTGGTGCGCCCGTTTGGGCTGGCCGAGTGCGCTGCCCGCTGCCGGGCCCTGGTGCGCCGGGCCCAGCTCCAGCTCGACCAGGGTCCGGTGCTGCGGCTCGAGGCCATGGACACCACCGTGGAGCTGATTGAGCATGAGCACCGCGTGCTCCGCAACGGCACCGATGTGTTCCTCACGCCGCGGGAATTCCGGCTGCTGCGTTTTCTGATGGCCCACCAGGGCCGGCCCTGGTGCCGTGACGACCTGCTCCGCCTGGTGTGGGGTGATCTGGAGGCGCTGGTGCTCGATCCCAAAACCGTGGACGTGCACATTCGCTGGTTGCGGCTGAAGCTGGAGAGCGATCCCTCGGCGCCGGCCCTGATCACCACCGTGCGCGGCCGGGGGTATTGCTGTGGTTGACACCAGCTTCTGGGGCGACACGCTCCATCAGGTGGCCCTTGGCGGAGACAATGACGGCATGCAGCCGCCGCTCCTGGTCGTCGAAGACGACGAAACGATCCGCGAAACGATCCGGGATGCCCTGGAGCTGGAGGGCTTCGCCGTCACGGCTTGCGGCAATGGTCGCGATGCGCTCAACATCATTCAGCGCGCCCCCGAAGGTGAGGGGTTCGCCCTGGTGGTGCTTGATCTGATGCTGCCAGGGCTGGGTGGGCTGGATCTCTGCCGCCAGTTGCGCCATGCCCAAGACAACACCCCGATCCTGGTGGTGAGCGCGCGGGAGAGCGAAACCGATCGGGTGCTCGGCCTGGAGGTGGGCGCCGACGACTATCTGGTGAAGCCCTTCGGCATGCGCGAGCTGGTGGCCCGCTGCCGGGCCCTGCTGCGCCGCAGCGGCAGCCAGAGCGCCCCCACCAAGGTGCTGCAGCACGCGAACCTCTGCCTTTATCCCGAGGAGTGCCGCGTCACCCGCGACGGCCTCAACCTCAACCTGTCTCCGAAGGAATACCGGCTTCTGGAGCTGTTCATGCAGCACCCCCGCCGGGTGTGGAGTCGCGACAAGCTGCTGGAGCACGTGTGGGGCCACGACTACATCGGCGACAGCAAAACGGTGGACGTGCACATTCGTTGGCTGCGCGAAAAGCTCGAAGACAACCCCTCCAGTCCTGAGCACCTGATCACGGTGCGCGGCTTCGGCTATCGCTTCGGCTAGCCCGATGCTCGGTGCTCTGTTGGTGCGCCTGGGTTTGCGGCGCGACCGCAGCCTCACCCGGCGGCAGCTGTTGCAGTGGCTGGATGGCTCCGCCACCGGCTGGGTGGTGCTCGATCGCCACAACCGCGTGAACCACCTCACCCCCCGCGCCGAACGGCTGCTGGGCCTGGATGTGGGTCGGCTGTTGCTGGGCCGCCCGATCGATCAGCTCTGTCCGGATCCGGCCCTGATGGCCACGATCCGCAGCGCCAGGCGTTTGGATCGCCCCCAGCGCCTCGACTGGAACAACGGCACCGTGGAGGAGATCGAGGTGCTGGCCCTGCCGGGCGGCGATGGCTGGCTGGCTCTGCAGCTTCAGAACCGCCGCACCCTCGATGCCCAGCTCAAGCAGCAGGAGCGCTGGGTGGGCGATGTGGCCCACGAGCTCAAGACGCCACTCACGGCCTTGTTGCTGGTGGGCGACAGCCTGGCGGCCCAGGTGAACGACCGCAATGCGCGACTGGTGGAGCGGCTCCAGCGCGAATTGCTGCGGCTGCAGGAGCTGGTGAGCGACCTGCTGGAGCTCTCGCGCTTGGAGAACACCTTGCCGGGGATGGGGATGCGGATGGCGTCGGTGGATCTGCCGGCTCTTGTGGAGCAGGTGTGGGCGGGGCTGCGCCCCCTGGCCGAGCAGCGGGGCATCGTTCTGGAGTGGGCGCTGCAGGGGCCGCTGGAGCTGCGGGCCGATGCCTCCCGCCTGCACCGGGCCCTGCTCAACCTGCTCGACAACGCCATGCGCTACAGCCCCGATGGCGAGGCTCTGGAGGTACAGATCAGCGGGCGCAACGGCTGGTGCCGCATCGGCGTGCGCGACCACGGCCCCGGCCTCAGCGAGGACGACCTCGAGCACATGTTCGAGCGCTTTTACCGGGGTGACCCCTCGCGGGTGAAGAGCCAGCGCACTGGTAGTGGCCTGGGGCTCTCGATTGCCCAGCAGATCGCCACTACCCACGGCGGCCGCATTCAGGCCGGCAACCACCCCGAGGGCGGGGCGCTCATCGAATTAATTCTTCCCGCCAGCGGACCCGCCACCCTTCCCTAGGGTGCGCCCAGAACCCTGATGCCG
>CAIOXF010000126.1 GCA_903862155.1 uncultured cyanobacterium
AGAAACACCAGCGCCGGCTGGAGCCCCTCCACCCGCTGGTCGGCCGGCAGGCGCAGCAGGGCCCGCGGCTCCAGCGCCTGCGCCGTGAACAGCCCCGCCGCATCGGGGGCACCGTGCACGTACCAGCCATCCACGCCCGCCGGAGCACCCACCAAGCCCTGGGGCGTCGACATCCAACGGCCGTAGCGATCCCGCGGCTGCTGGGGCACGCGAATGGTGTCGAGCTGGCCATCGAAGCGGCCCGTGGCCGAATTGAAATGGCGCACCCGGAAGCGCTCGCCGGGGAGCTCGGCCTCGAACTGCACCAGGGCACTCCAGCGGCCGGTGATCTGCAGCGGCGGGCGATCGATCACCAACCGGCCCGGCTCCACGGCCCGGGGCTCCAGCGCCACCAGCAGATCGTCGTGGGGACGGGCCCCCGCCAGCGACTGCAGTGGCCCCACCCGGCGGCGCCCATTGAGCCGATCGGGCAGCACGTTGCCCTGGGCGCGGGCCCGGCTGGCCTCCTCGCCAAAGCGGATATCAGTGGTAACCCGGCGCACCAGCTCCTGCAGCTGGGGCTCATCGCTCCACTCCAGCCGCAACCGCTCGCCAATCAGCCCCTCCTGGCCGGCGGGGGCCTGCTGCAGCTCCAGCCACACCCAGTCGTGGTCGAGGCCGGCGGCCGGCGCTGGGGGCAGGATCAGGCGGCCGATCCATGCCGCATGGGGGCGGTAGGCCCCGATCTCTGGGCGGCGCTCCAGCGGATAGAAATCAGGCCGGTTGAACGGCGCCTGCCAGGCCAGGCTGTAGCTGCTCTGCGGCAGGGGATTGGTGGGGCTGCCTGCAGCCGCGCTCAAGCCCGGGAGCCAAGCAGAAGCCACCAGGGCCAGGGCAAAGAGGGCCGCCAGGGCCCCGCGCAGGAGAGGCCTCAACGGGGCCGCGACGACCACCAGCGCTCCACCCGGTAGCCCAGGATCACCAGCAACACCACCAGCCAGAACCAGAGCTCGGGGGCGTTGGCGTTGAACAGCACCACGAGCAGCACCACCTCGCTCACCAACCAGGGCAGTTCCTGGCGCAGCAGCGCATTGCGGATCGGAGGCAAAGCGGGCATCAGGGCAGGGTGTTGGGCTGACGCAGGAAGGGGGCGTTCCAGCGGCGGTCCATCTCCAGAGAGCGGAAGCCGCCGGTGAGCGAACGCAGGCCGGGGATCACGTAGGTGATCGGGGTGCGCCACTCCACATAGGCATGGCTGGCCACGGTGAGCCCGTCGCGCACGGGGAACACGCCGCTGCCGCCGGAAAGGGTCCAGCGGTAGCCATCCACGCTGGAGGAATCGCGCTGCAGCTCGATCTCAGCCCGCATCACCGGGCCGTTCTTGGTGAGTTCCTTGGCCAGCTGGGGGTTGCCGGTGGTGGTCGACACGTCGTCTTCCGTGGCCGGCAGCGTGAGCACCTGGCTCACCTTGCCCACGATGCCGCCAAAGCGACCCCGCTGGTTCCACTGGGGCACCACCTCCACCGGCAGGCCGAGCTGCAGGCGGCGGGCATCACCCGGGGAGTAATAGGAGACGGCCTTGAGGGGCTGGTCGTTGGGGTTGGGCTGTTGGCTGCGGCCAATGGTGCCCAGGCGCTGGCCCGTGCCCACCGTCTGCCCCTGAATCACCTGCAGATCGAGCACGGTGCCGTCGCGCTCGGCCACCACGTTGCCGTCGAAGGCGATCTGGGCCTCGGTGACCCGGATCTGCCGCTTGAGGTCGTCGATTTGATAACGGCGCTGCAGGGCCTGGGTTTCGATCGTGAGCTTCACCTGCTGATAGTTGGTGAGCAGGTTCTTCTCCTGGGTCTTCACGTCGTCGAGGCTCACGCTGGTGCTCGTGAGGTTCTGCTGCACCCCCACCACGCTGCTGGACAGGGGCGCCACCACCTCCCGCTTGGCCAGCCAGTCGAGGTTGCGCAGCTTGCTGGCGTAGGTGGCCTGGAGCTGGCCGTAGCGCTTGCTGTCGTCGGCGAGTTTGGCGAGGGCCGTGTCGAGGGCCACCTTCTCGGTTTCGAGGCGACGCAGGTCGCGGTAGTTGAGCTCGCGGTTGTGGCGCTCCAGCTGGGCCAGGTTGCCGCGTTGCTGGGCGAGCTGCTTCTCCAATACCGGCAGGTAGAGCCGCATCAGCACCTGCCCCTGGCGCACCTTGTCGCCCACTCGCACCGACAGGCTCTGCACCTGGCCGCCGGCCCGGGCATTGAGCACGCCCGCGTTGTCGGGATAGATCAACACGCCCATGCCCACCACCTCGGTGGGCACCGGCCAGAACAGGGCCCAGGCCACAATCGCCCCGCCCACACCCGCCAGGCACACCCCCACCTGCTGGTGGTCGGTGAGGCCCTGCCAACGCGACTGCAGCCGGCCTAAGGACGACGACGGAGACAGAGCGCTGCGCATGGGCGCCAGCTTGCCTCACTCAATCGCAACCTGTCAGCCGCCCCAGCTCAGCCAACGCCGCGGCGTTGCCAGCCATCGCGGCCGCTTGCAACGGTGCGAGCACAGGCACCTGGGCGAAGGCGGCACTGAACCCCGTGAACTGCCACAGCCCCGCTGCACCAGGAATGGCTCCCAGCAGGGGGCGACCATCCGTGCAGAACGCCACGGGAGCCTGGCGGTAGCGGCCAGCCGCCCTGGCCAAGGCGGGATCCCATGCCTCCAGCCCCTGGCGCAAGCGCTGCTCCATCCGCTCAGGGTTGGGGGGATCGCCCAGCTCCAGGCCGGGGCGCACCAGGCTGATCTGGCCCACCAGGGCCGTGGTGCCCCAGGGCACGAGCCCGGGATCCACCACCCACTGCTCCTGCTCCAACTGCGGCGCCCGGCGTTCCAGGGCCAAGCGCTCAAAGCGCGCCGGCAAACGCAGCTGCTGGCGCCGGTATCCAGGCGGCCAGCGATCCAGCTCCAGCACCCCGGCCCAGCTGATCCGCAGCCTGCCATCCAACGCGGTGCAGAGCCTGCGGCACGCCGCTCCGGCGGCCAGCACCACCACCGGCGCCTCCAGCGCGCTCCCATCGGAGAACTCGAGCCGCCATCCCTGGGCCACGGGCACCAGGGCCTGCACGGTCGCCGGCACACAGCGCACGCCCTGGCGCTGGAGCACCGCCGGCAAGGCCGCCAGGACAGGGCCGGCCTCCACCTGGCCGCAGGGAAGCGGCAGCCGGCCCAGCCATCCGGCGCGGTTGAGCCGCA
>CAIOXF010000127.1 GCA_903862155.1 uncultured cyanobacterium
AATTTCATGTTGGGCAGCTCCCGGGTGCGGTAGTTGAACACCGAGGGCTCTTCGTGCAGGTTGCGGCCCACGCCATGGCCGGTGTAGTCCTCCACCACGGCGAAGCCATGGGCCTCCACGTGGTCCTGCACGGCGCCGGCCAGGTCGAGCAGGGTGCTGCCGGCCTTCACCGTGGCCAAGCCCTTCATCAACGACTCCTGCGCCACCCGCGACAGGGTCCGGGCCTGCTCCGGCACCCCCTCACCCACACAGATGCTCACGCAGCTGTCGCCGTGGTAGCCATCGAAGTAGGCGCCGGTGTCGATCTTCACCAGGTCGCCGGCCTTGATCACCCGCTTGTGGCTGGGGATGCCGTGCACCACCTCGTGGTTGATCGAGGCGCAGATGCTGGCGGGGAAACCGTGGTAGCCCTTGAAGCTGGGCACGGCACCCATCTCGCGGATGCGGCGTTCGGCGTGGGCGTCGAGGTCGCCGGTGGTCATGCCCGGAGCGGCGATGTCGATGATCTCGCGCAGCACCGTGGCCACGATGCGGCTGGCCTGGCGCATCGTGTCGATCTCACGGGCGCTTTTCACCTCCACGCCGCGGCGGCTCTTCTGAATGCGCGGGCCGGTTTGGGTCACCAGGGCCTGGTGGGCTTCGGCGCTCGCCTCGGCCTTGGTTTTCTGACTGGCGGCCAGCAGTTCGGCGAACAGATTCATCGCAACGGTTGAGGCCCCACCAAATCAAGTTAGAACCTGAGCACCGCGTCCGCTGCCTTCGGCCATGTCGACGTTGTTGGCCCAGGTGCGCCGCTGGCACGCCGCCGCGGCCCCCTTTGTGCTGGCACCGCTGCTGCTCACGGTCTGCACCGGCATGGCCTATCGACTGCTGAAGGACTGGGGCGGCCTGGAACGCGACCAAGTGCACTGGCTGATGACGCTGCACGAGGGGGAATGGCTGGGCCCGGCGGCGGAACCCATTTATGTGTTGCTCAATGGCCTGGGCCTGCTGTGGATGCTGGGCAGCGGAGCCCTGGTGCTCAGCCAGCGCTGGCGCAGGCGCAGCCCCAGCGGGGACGGGGCACCCTGAGCCGGTACACTTGGCGTTTGGCCGGGCGTTCAACCAGCCGGGAAGGCAGCGGAATCCAAGGACATGACTGACGCGAACAACACCGACAAGACCACCTCCGCAGCCGCCGAGACCGCTGCTGAAGCGCCCGCCGTCGAAGCCACCGAGGCTGGCACCGCCGACGCTGCGGCCACCGAAGCGGCCGTGGCCGTTGCTGAGAAGCCTGCCGCCAAGGCCGCCGCGGGCAAAGCCGCCGGCAAAACCGTGACCGTGGGCAAGCTCAGCGCCCAGGACCTGATCCGCGCCTTCGAGGCCGAGCAGATCGCCAAGCAGGCCAAGGATCTGCCTGAGATCTACGTGGGTGACACCGTGCGCGTGGGCGTGCGCATCACCGAGGGCAACAAGGAGCGCATCCAGCCCTACGAGGGTGTGGTGATCGCCAAGCGCCACGGCGGCCTCAACGAGACCATCACCGTGCGCCGCATCTTCCAGGGTGTTGGCGTGGAGCGGGTGTTCCTGCTGCACAGCCCCCAAGTGGCTTCTGTGAAAGTGGAGCGCCGCGGTAAAGTGCGTCGGGCGAAGCTCTTCTATCTGCGCGACCGAGTGGGCAAAGCCACCCGCGTCAAGCAGCGCTTCGATCGCTGATCGGCATCCGCCTTCAGCTCACGGCCATCCTTTGTTGATCGGCCCGCCGGATGATTGGGTTGCTACCTGGATCATCCGGCAGAGGGAACATCGGCCCTGCGCCGTTAGTTCAGTTGGTAGAACGCAGGTCTC
>CAIOXF010000128.1 GCA_903862155.1 uncultured cyanobacterium
CCACAAATTCCGCCACGGTGAGGGGGAAGCGCCCCTTCACCACCACCTGCTGGGGCAGGTAGGCCACCTGGGCCCGCACCGCCGCCGGCAGCCTCCCGCCTGGGGAAAGGGATGCCCCCAGCACCCGCACCTCACCGGCCTGGCGGGGAAGGATGCCGAGCAGGGCCTGCACCAGGGTGCTCTTGCCGGCACCGTTGGGGCCCACCAGGGCAGTGTCGGTTTCAGCGGCGAGGCTGAAGCTCACGTTCTCGACGGCAGGCTCGCCCTGCCGGGCCACGGTGAGCCCGCTGACTTCGAGAACCGTTTCCACCATCAAGGGAAGCTACTCTCGGCGCGGAGCTCCGCGGCGCTGGGCCAACACCTGCTGCACCTCGCGCCAGCTCACCCCGTGGTGGGCCAGAGCCACCTGCAGGTGAAACACGATGTCGGCGGCTTCGCCGGCAATCTCCTCGGCCTTGCCGTCTTTGCAGGCCATCACGAATTCGGCGCTCTCCTCGCCGATCTTCTTGAGGATGCGGTTGTCACCGCCCTCCAGCAGCTTGTTGGTGTAACTGCCCGGTTCGGGCCGATCGCGGCGGCCCTCGATCACCCGCATCAGCTCGGTGCACACATCCGCAGGCGGCGGCAGGGCTTCGGGGCCACCCGCGGTGGACTGGGCGTCGTCTTCGTAGAAGCAGCTGCGGGCGCCGGTGTGGCAGGCCACCTCTCCGGCCTGCTCGATCGTGAGCAGCAGCACGTCGGCGTCGCAGTCGTAGCGCAGGCCCCGCAGTTTCTGGGTGTGGCCGCTGGTGGCGCCCTTATGCCAGAGCTCCTGGCGGGAACGGCTCCAGTAATGCACCTCGCCGCTGGCCAGGGTGTGCTCGATCGCCTCCTGGTTCATCCAGGCCACCATCAGCACCGCGCCATCGAGCCAGTCCTGGGCCACGGCCGGAATCAAACCGGCCTCGTTGAAGCGCAGCGAGCCGATCAGCGCCCCCGCCTCCAGGCGGGAATCGGGCTGAAATGATGCAGACAAAGCCACCACGGCGCCGCTGATCCGATCCTCCCCCATGAGCGCGGCTTACACCTGCAGCAAGCAGTTCAGCGGCTACCCCTGCACCCATCGCCAGTGGCGCCACAGCGGCCATTGCCGCTTCGTGCACGGCTACAGCCGCAGCTTCACCTGCTGGTTCCGGGCCACGGCCCTCGATGCCAACGGCTTCGTGGTGGATTTCTCCAGCCTCAAGGAACTGGAGGCGCGGCTGAGCCACCACTTCGACCACACCTTCCTGGCCAACGCCGACGACCCGCTGCTGCCGACCTGGCGCCAGCTGCACGAGCAGGGAGCCCTCGACCTGCGGGTGATGGACAACGTGGGCATGGAGGCCAGTGCCCAGCTGGTGTGGGAATGGGCCAACGAACTGCTGCTTAACCGCGATGGCGGCCGCAGCTGCTGCTGGAAGGTGGAGGCCCGCGAAAACGACAAGAACGCGGCTTACTACGAGGCCACGCCCAACTGGTTTGAAGGCTGAGGCCGAGCCCCTCAGGGCTTGAAGCTCTCGCGCAACCGACTCACGTTGTTGCGCATCACCTTGAAATAGGTCTTGGGGTTCGCGGCATCAGCTGGTGATGCCGTTTCCAGGCCATCGAATTCGCTCACGCGGATGCCCAGGTCTGCGGCGAGGGCATTGAACGAGCGCGCACCCACCTGGGGCTCGCTGAGCAGGGCCCGGAGCTGGCTGCGCTGCACGATCCCCGCCACCCG
>CAIOXF010000129.1 GCA_903862155.1 uncultured cyanobacterium
CACCAGCCCGTCGATCTCCACCATGTCGAGGTGCTGCACGCCGGGGTGGCGCAGGCACTCGCGGGCGGTGCCGCCATCGCCGCCGCCGATCACCAGCACCCGCTCAATCCGCTCGGCGCCGCACAGGGCCGGATGCACGATGGACTCGTGGTAGTGCCGTTCCTGGCGCTCGGCCGTCATCCAGCAGCCATCGAGGAGCAGGCCCTTGCCATAGCGCTCGCTCTCGATGATCGTTACCTTCTGGAACGCCGACGGCTGCTCGGCGACCACGCGGCCGGCCAGGCCGTAGCGCACCCCATCGAAGATTTCGTCGACCCAGCCTGATGCGAAGACGGGCCAGCCGGGGGTGGGAACGGGTGAGGCGTGGTCGGTCATCGGGGCGCGGCGAGCCTGTTATCCAGCTAAGCCTCTGGCCCGGCGGGTGCTGCCGCCAAGCAGCGGCAACACACCACGGGGCTGCGGCTCAGCCGCGTTCGCCTACTTCCGCGCGGATCTGGGCCTTTGCCTGGCGCCACAGCCCCTCCAGCTCCCGGATGCTGCGCCCCTGTAGATCGCCACCGAGGGCGGCCTCCACCCGGGAGAAGCGATCGAGGAAGCGGTGGTTGGTGCCGGCCAGGCCGGCCTCCGGATCGATGCCGCACCAGCGCGCCACGTTCACCAGGGTGAACAGCACATCGCCCAACTCCTCCTGGGCATGGGCCTTGTCGCCGCTGGCGACGGCCTCCTTGAGCTCGTCGAGCTCCTCGTGCACCTTTTCCCACACACCGGCCATGTCGTCCCACTCGAAGCCGGCGGCGGCGGCTTTCTTGGAGATCGTCATGGCACCGGCCAGGGCGGGCTGACCGCGCACCTTGCCGGCCAGCTTGTCGCTCAGGGGGCTGGCCGAGGGGACGCCTGCCTCCCCTGTCTGGCCTGCCGCGCGCTCCGCCTGTTCCTGGATCTTGATCGCTTCCCAGTGCGCCTTCACGGCGGCACTGTCGCTGGCCTCCGCATCGGCGAACACATGGGGATGGCGCCGGATCAGCTTGGCGCTGATGCCCCGGGTGATCTGCTCCAGGTCGAAGCGGCCCTCCTCACTGGCGATGCGGGCGTGCAGCACCACCTGCAGCAGCAGATCCCCCAGCTCCTCGGCAAGGTGGCGATCGTCGCCGTGGCGGATCGCATCGGCCACCTCGTGGGCCTCCTCCAGCACGTAGGGCACCAGGGAGGCGTGGGTTTGCTCCAGGTCCCAGGGGCAACCGCCCTGCGGATCGCGCAGCTGGGCCACCACATCGATCAGTTCGGCCAGCGCCTGCAGGGCCGGGGCGGCGTCAGGGGAGCTCATCAATGGGCGCCTGTGGAGCTGGTCCACCCTGTCATCTCCGCTGGGCGCGACGGCGGCGGCGCCCCTTGCGCCGCAGCAGTCGGGGGCAGCGTGGCATCGGATCGCCGTCTTGCATGAGATGCAGCCAGCTGCTGGCCTCGACGCCCACCACGGCGGCGAGCACCAGACCCTGGTGCTGCTGCCACAGTCCCTCGCCCTGGTGCCACAGGCGCAGGGGCGGGGGGGCGCCGAAGGGCTGCAATGCCGCCGCCAGAACCATCACGATGCAGCCCAGGTAGGTGAGCCGTAGGGCTGTTCCCAGCAGCGGGCTGTGGGACAGCAACGAGCGATGCCGCAGCAGGCGCCGGTAGGGCCACCACAGCAGCTTCATCGCGCCCCACCGCGCGGTCGGTCGCGAGTGGGTGTCCAGATCCGGAGACAGCAGCAGTCCGCCGATCAGGAAGCCAGCGCTGGCTGTTCCCACGCCGCTCCACCCCAGCCAGGGCCACACCAGCAGCCCAGCGGGCAGGGCGAACAGCCAGGTGGCTCGGTCGTGGGCGCGGCCGTTGGCCAAGGGAGGCTGCACGGGAAACGGTCGCCCTGCAGAATGGCGCAACCGCCCGGTTAGCTCAGCGGTAGAGCGCCTGCCTTACAAGCAGGATGTCGCTGGTTCGAACCCGGCACCGGGCATCGCAAGACGTCAAGCGGGATCTGGGTTCTGATGCAGTCAGAGCCGTGATTCACCCTCCTCACGCCCCCCTGTGCCCACCAGCGCAGGTGCACGGCAGTGTGCAGGAAACGAACACGGTTGTTCGCGCAAAGCATGAATCGCCCGCGTGGCTTCTCCAGCGATTGTGGATTCATAGGGTGATCGATACAGGCCATCAGCCGTTGCTGCAAGACCCATGGCACTTCGCTTCAGCTATGTACCAGGCCGTGAACGTCAAGACACGGCCGCCACTGACCAGCCCGTGCGCGAACGCGGCAGCAGCCAGCTCAACCAGCGCCTGAGTCTGATCGACAAGCGCTACAGCGAACCCCAACC
>CAIOXF010000130.1 GCA_903862155.1 uncultured cyanobacterium
GTGAAGCGGTGGACTACAGGGGAATTGGCTGGAACCCGACAGATGTCGGTTGTGTGGATTTCGGGCGCAAATTTAGACCTCAAGCAGTGATTGAACAGATGCATGAGCGTGAATCAGGCCAGGCGTTTGCCGCTGCTGTTCGAGCCCAACCCACTGGATGGATTCAGCAGGAGTGATGCGCCTTGCGCCACGGCCGTGGCCGTGGCGCAAGGCGCCAGCCTGCAGCTGGGCAGTGGGGGGGCGCGGGTTTGGGAGGCGCTCAGCCCCGTGGCTCTCCAGCGCGCAGCTGGCGTCTTGGACGCCCTCATCCCTGGGAGGTGGCCGGCTCAGCTCCAGGCTGGCCCCAAGCCGGGATTGGGCGGGGTGGGGGAGATCAGCACCAGCGTGATCACCGCCTGGAATCAGTTGGCCCTGGATCTCGCGGCGGCCTCCAGGCGCGGGCCCACGATTGTGAGCCGCCTCTATGCCTACATCAACACCGCCCTTTACGACTGCTGGGCCCACAGTGACCCGCGAGCCAAGGGCGCGATCTTTCAGAGCAATTCAGCCTTCCGAATGGATGCGGCTGTGCTGGAGGCCAGCATGGCCAACGCCGCGAATCTGGTGTTCCGGTGGATCGGCGAATCGATGGTGGGATCTGCCGCGTTGACGGCCTTCACCAGCCGGGCAGATGCGCTGGTGGCCGCAGCGGAAGCGGGCCTGAGCCGCCAGCAGCTGGCCCAGGCGGAGATGCTGGGCGGCCGGGTGGCGGAGGCGATCAAGAGCTGGGCCGCCAACGACGGGGCCAATCAGGCCGGCAACTATGCCGATACCACTGGGTATCGGCCGGCGGCGACTGTGTTTGATCCCACGGCCGCCGAGCCCAGGCTGGACAGCACCTGGCAGCCTCTGCCCGGGCAAAAAGCGCTGACGCCGCAATGGGGAGGGGTGACTCCATTGGGCCCGCTGGATGTGCAGGCGCTGGCCCCCACATCAATCGAGGGGCCTTACAACAGCGATGGCTCGCTCAATCCTGTGTTCGTGCAGGAGCTCAACGAAGTACTGGCCTACAGCCAGAATCTCACAGCTGAGCAGAAAGCGATCGCCGAATTCTGGGAATCTGGCGCGGGCAGCTCCTTCCCTCCGGGGAAGTGGATGGAATTCACGAATGCCTTGATTGCGCAGCGTGGGCTGGGATTTGAACAGGCGCTGCAGTTGAGCTTTGGTGTGAGCCAAGGCCTGTTTGATGCCGGCATTGCCGCCTGGAACACGAAATATCTGTTCGATTCGGTGCGGCCGATCACGGCGATCCGTCAGTTTTATAACAACGAGCTGATCAGCGACTGGCGCAACACGCCGATCCTGGGTCAGGACTGGCAGCCGTATCAAAACATTGCGGCGTTAACGCCCCCGTTCCCGGATGTGGTGTCTGGCCATTCCACATTCAGTGCTGCCGCCAGTGCGATCATCACCAATCTGCTGGGCACCAGCGTGTTTGGCTTTTCCACCACGCTGGCGGATCAGCAGGCGCGCTTTGATCCCAATGGTTTTGATGGCATTGCCAATGGGAGTAGTGGCGATCCGATCACACTGAGCTGGGCCTATTTCAATACGGCCGCTGAGCAAGCGGGCCTCTCCAGGCTGTATGGCGGCATTCACTTCAACCAGGGCAATCTGCTGGGCCAGATCATGGGATTGCAGGTGGGCGAGCTGGTGAGCGACCAGTTGAACACCCTGTTCAACGGCAACCCGGCGCGACCAGCGGGGGCGGCCGAGCAGGTGTTTGGCACGATGGCCAACGACGTGCTTGGCGTGGATCGGCTGACGGGCCAGCGCACGGATGGGGTGAAGATCTATGGCTTCGGTGGCGATGACACCCTGACAGGGAGCCGGGGATTGGGGCGTGTGGAGCTGTACGGCGGCGATGGACTGGATGTCTTCGTGATTCCCGATTCACGCGGATGGGCAGACACGCTGATCCGGGATTACGCGGCTGGCGAGCAGATCCTGTTTGACCCGGCGCTGAATCTGGCCGCGATCACGGCGGTGGGCTCCGAGGGAGATCGCCCGTTCACGGCGTTGATGGCAGACCACAGGCTGCTGGCCAGGCTGGATGGGCTGTGGACGCTGGATGGGCTGCAGTTGGGCACATTCAGTTAGCGCACGTACCAGCTGTTACCCCAGCGGATGTGGGTCTGCTGCAGTTGCACCTGGCCCAGCCGCTGGATCCACTCAATCTGCTGGGGATTGAGACTGCCTTTGCAGTAGTACTGGCGATTGCCAGACCGCAGACACTGCCCAGCCAGATAGGCATCGATGTTGCTCAGGCTCTCGCGGCCGTAGTTCGACGAGGCCGCTGCCGGTGCCCAGTACACCGACTGCGCCCAGGGAACTTCTGTGGCCGGCACAGGCCAGGGCACCACAACGGCAGAAGGCACACAGGCATTGCCTCTGCACTCGGTACGTCCTGCCGATCCACCGCCACCACCACCGCCACCGCCGGATCCCGGCATCTCGATCACCCGACCGGGCACCACATTCACGTTGGCGGTGCTGGCCGCAGGGAGCCAGGACTCCAACGCGGCAACCGTGATCAACAGAGCGAGAGAGCGAAGCGCCCGAACCATCCGGG
The DNA here is from genome assembly GCA_903862155.1 of uncultured cyanobacterium. GTDB lineage: Bacteria > Cyanobacteriota > Cyanobacteriia > PCC-6307 > Cyanobiaceae > UBA5018. The sequence goes on from CAIOXF010000130.1 coordinate 2,612, forward strand.
TGAAACCTTGAGGGGATCGATCGAGATTGAAACCAGTGGGGCGACGAAGGTTCTGTCGTGCCGGCTACGCATTAATCGGGCAGCAGGCCATGGCGTATCGCCCAGGCGGCTGCGGCTGCCCGATTGGCCACGCCGATCTTGATCAGGATGGTGCTCACGTAGTCGCGCACGGTGGTTTCGGCAATAAACACCTGGTGGGCGATCTGCTTGTTGGTGAAGCCTGCGGCAACGAAACCGAGGATCTCCCTCTCTCTGGCGGTGAGGATCGGTGCACCGCTCTGCTTCAGCTCCTGCAGCCCCTGCTGGAGGGCTGGATCGATATAGGGATCTGCAGAGCTGGCGAGTGCCTGGAGGCAGCGCGTCAAACCACCGCGCCCAACACTGGTGATCGAGCAGAGGGCATGGAACAGCTGGGGGTTGGGGGCCAGGGCATGGAGCTTCTCGATGTTGGTCACGATCAGCACGGCACGGCTCTTGGCGTTGAGCTGCTGCGCCAGGGCGGCAATGGCAACGCCGCAATCCGGGGCAATGTTGTCGACCAGCAGGCAGAGCAGCTTGTGGGGAGACGAGGGGGTGATCAGATCGATGGCCTCCTGCTCGGTGGTCGCCGAACCGAGCAGGGGAGCGATGCCATCGTTTTTGCACATCAGGGCAAAGAGATAGGCCTCGTAGGGATTGGCAGACGCAAATAACAGGTGGTAGCCCCCCACCAGTGCGGCGGCGGCTTGGTTGCTCCACCACACGCCACTGTCATCGGGTTTGAAGTCGGTCATGGCGTGAACGCGGATGTCGCGAGTGAAGCGAACGGCGATCCGCCTACAGCCCACCAAGTCTTTGATGAGACCCTCGAAATCATCACGCGTTGGATCCACCCGCCAGATCGGCCAACTCAGTGGCGATCAGCTCGAGGAATCACTGGTGGAGGGGGGTGGGATCGAGCCAGACA
>CAIOXF010000131.1 GCA_903862155.1 uncultured cyanobacterium
ATGGGGTGAAGTCAGCCTTATCACCCAAATGACTCGTGGGGGCTGGAAGGCCCCCTTTCACATGACGCTCAGTTGACTCTCAGTCAGGTGCTGCTCCAGGAACTGCCGCTGGCGGTGGGCGCCGCGGTGACTCCGCTGGTGCTGATCCTGCAGTTGATGCTGATGGCGCGGCCGGGGGCGCGGCTGGCGGGCGCCTGGGCATTTGCCCTCGGCAACCTGCTGGTGCTGATTGGCTGGACCGTTGTGGGCCGCAGCCTCGGTCATCATCTGTCGCCGCGTCATGGGAGCCACGACCCGGTGGCGGCCCACCTGGAGATCGTGTTGGCCCTGGTGCTGCTCACCCTGGCCCTGCGCGCGATGCGCACGCCCCTGGCATCAGTACCCCAGGAGCCCAAGCGGCCACCGGGACGCCATCCGGTGCTTGGGGCCTTGGGGCTGGGGTTGGGCGCGATGGGTTCGAACGTCACCACCTTTGTGCTGTTCTTCCCAGCCGCCCAGGAGGTGGGACGCTCCGCCCTGCCGCCTGGCCAGGAGTTGTTAGCCCTGGTGCTGCTGGTTGTGATCACCCTGGCGCCAGCCTGGGCCCCCCCGGCGATGGTGCTGGCCACGGGTAAGGCCGGGCGCAGGGTGCTGGAGCAGTTGAGCGGTTGGGTGGGCGGTCATCGCCGCGGCATCAACGCGGCGGTGGCGCTGTTCTTTGCCCTGTTGCTGGGGATTCGGGGCTTCAGTTCGCTTTAGCGCTGCCTGCTGGATAGCCGCTCCACACCTTTAGCTCCTCCACGCTCTGCACACCTTCCAGCCGTTTGCCGTCGAGTTCCCAGGTGGGGAAGGCACGGATCTTGGCGGCCACGCAGCGCCGGCGGCCCTCATCGGTTTTGTCGCACTCCACGTAGGGCAGTTCGGCCGCGCCCTCTTTGCCGAAGAGGTTTTTCTGGGCCTGGCAGGCCGGACACCACCAGGCGCCATAGAACACCGCACCGCGCTTGCTCAGGTGGGCGCTCACCGCGAGCTGCTCTGGCGTGGAGGCGGTGGTGGGTGCGGCGTTAGCTGGCAGAGCACCCGAGGCCAACTGGGCTTCGAGCTGGGCCTTGGCCTGGGCTCCTGCTACGCCGCTGCCGGTGATGGCTCCGCCCACCGTCGCGGTGGTGAGGGCGATCAGCAGACCGGTGCGCAGCATGGAGCCGGGGTGTGATGGCCCCGGACCCTAGGGGCGTTGCACCGGGCGCGCCACACCCTGGTGTCGTTTGTGCGGTAGTCCGCTCCACACTGCGGCGCCGCGGCTGAGACACTGGTGCCCATGAGCGCAAACGGCTACCGCGACTACTTCAAGGTGCTCGGCGTCGAGCGCGGCGCTGATGCCGACACGATCAAGCGTGCCTTTCGCAAGCTCGCCCGCCAGTACCACCCGGATGTGAATCCCGGCGACAAGAGCGCCGAAGCGAAGTTCAAGGAGGTGAGCGAGGCCTACGAGGTGCTCTCCGACCCCGACAAGCGGCGGCGTTACGAGCAGTTCGGCCAGTACTGGAACCAGGTGGGCGGCCCCGGCGGTGGCGGGGCCGATGTGGATTTCGGCCGCTACGGCAACTTCGACGACTTCATCAACGATCTCCTCGGTCGCTTCGGCGGCCCCGGTGGCGCCGCACCGGGCGGATTTGGCTTCGGTTCGGGATTCCCTGGCGGAGCAGGATTCCCGGGTGGTTTTGGCGGCGGTTTCGGTGGCCCGGCCCCGGCACCCAACCTCGACGCCGAGGCCGCGATCACGATCGGTTTCTCCGATGGCTTCCGGGGTTGTGAGCGCACCCTCGCCGTGAACGAGGAGCGGGTGCAGGTGCGTATCCCCGCCGGAGTGAAGAACGGCAGCCGCCTGCGGCTCAAGGGCAAGGGCAACCTGCAGCCGGGCACTGGCCGCCGCGGCGACCTCTACCTCACGATCAAGCTGGCCGATCACCCGGTGTGGCAGCTCGATGGCGAACAGCTGCGGGCCGATCTGCCGCTCAGCATCGATGAGCTGGCCCTGGGCGGCGAGGTGCGCGTGGCCACCCCTGATGGTGAAGCCACGGTGAACGTGCCCGCCGGCCTGCCCCTCGGCCGCAGCCTGCGGCTCAAGGGCAAGGGCTGGCCCGGCAAGGCCGGTCGGGGGGATCTGCTGCTCACGCCGGTGCTCAAGTTGCCCGAGCGCCTGAGCGATCAGGAACGCGCCCTGCTGGAGCAGCTGCGGGCAGCCCGCAGTGCCGACCCGCGCGCCGGCTGGATTCAGGCCGCCACCCTCTGAGGGGCGGCGCCCAGGCCATCACTAGGATCCGGCCCAGCCACGCACCCCCCATGGAGCTCACCTATCGCCCCCGCCGGCTGCGCCGGTCTCCGGCCCTGAGGGCGATGGTGCGTGAAACCTCCCTCAGCCCGGCGGATTTCATCTATCCGCTGTTTGTACATGAGGGCGCCACGAATGAGCCCATCGGTGCCATGCCCGGCTGTCAGCGCTGGAGCGTGGAGGGGCTGGTGGATGAGGTGGGCCGCGCCTGGGATCTGGGCATCCGCTGTGTGGTGCTTTTCCCGAAGGTGGCGGATGGGTTGAAAACGGAAGATGGTGCCGAGTGCTTCAACGAGCACGGCCTGATTCCCCGCGCCATCCGTCGCCTCAAGGAGGTGCATCCGGAGATGGCGATCATGACCGACGTGGCCCTTGATCCCTATTCCTGCGATGGCCATGACGGCATCGTGAGTGAGCAGGGGGTGGTGCTCAACGACGAAACCGTGGCCATCCTCTGCAAGCAGGCCGTGGCCCAGGCCCGGGCTGGCGCCGATCTGATCGGCCCCAGCGACATGATGGATGGCCGCGTGGGTGCGATCCGCGAAGCCCTTGATGAAGAGGGGTTTGAGCACGTGGGGATCATTAGTTACACCGCTAAGTACGCCAGCGCGTACTACGGCCCCTTCCGTGAGGCCCTGGATTCGGCGCCCCGTACTGCTGCCGGCAAGCCGATTCCTAAGGACAAGAGCACCTATCAGATGGATCCGGCGAATGCCCGTGAAGCCATCACTGAGGCCCAGCTCGATGAAACCGAAGGGGCCGACATCATGATGGTGAAGCCTGGCCTGGCTTACCTCGACATCATTCACCGGCTGCGCACGGAGAGTGAACTTCCGATCGCTGCTTACAACGTGAGTGGTGAATACGCGATGGTGAAGGCTGCAGCCGAGCGCGGTTGGATCGATGAACGCTCCGTGGTGCTGGAAACCCTGCTCTGCTTCAAGCGGGCCGGCGCCGATCTGATCCTCACCTATCACGCCTGCGACGCCGCGCGTTGGCTGCAGGAGGGTTAGGACTGACGCAGGCGATGGGCTGGGGCTGATGGCTGCCGACCGACTGGGCCATGTGGCGATCCGTGTACAAGACATGGATCGCGCCAAGGCGTTTTATCAATCTCTCGGGTTGCGGCTCACTTGGGATGCCCACGATTGGGCCTATCTCCAGTCGCCGGAAACGGGCGATGGCATTGCCCTGCTGAGCCCGAATTACAAGGCGGCGGGCCCCCATTTCGCCTTCCACTTCAGCAACCGCGCTGAGGTGGATCGGATCCATGCCCAGCTGGTGGCTGATGGCCATCGCTGCGGCCCGGTGCATGACCACCGCGACGGCACGGCCAGCTTTTACCTGCAGGATCCGGAAGGCAACTGGCTCGAGATGCTCTACGAGCCCGCCGGTGGCATCCCCTCCAACGTGCCTGGCCAGCCGGCGATTCCGGCCCCGGTGCTCGGGTGAGCGTTCTTTCGAGTATCGAGCAGGAGGCCCTGGGGCTGCTGGAGTGGCCCCGGCTCTGCAGCCATGTGGCCAGCTTCGCCAGCACAGCCGCCGGCAAGCGCCACTGTGAGCAGCTCACCCTGGGCGGCTCCCAGGCCGAGAGCCGTGCCCTGCTGGGGGAAACCTCTGAACTGCTGGCGCTGGATGGCCTCACGGAAGGGGGCTTGAGCTTCCAGGGCGTGGCTGACATCCACGCCACGGTGCAGCGCTGCGCCAAGGGCGGCACCGCCGGCGGTGAAGCCCTGCTGGAGCTCGCCACCACCCTGGCGGCGGGCCGGCGCCTGCGGCGTCAGATCGATGAGCCCGAGCTGCGGCCCGTCACCACGGCGCTGGTGGAGGAGCTGCGCACCCTGCCCGAACTGGAGCAGCGCCTCCACTTCTGCATCGAAGAAGGCGGGCGCATCGCCGACAGGGCCAGCCCGACGCTCCAGGGTCTGCGGCGGCAGCTGGCCGGCGTGCGGGCCGAGCGGCGCGAGCGGCTCCAAGAGCTGCTGCGTCGCTTCGCGCCGATGCTGCAAGACAACGTGATCGCCGAGCGCAACGGCCGGCCTGTGCTGGCGGTGAAGGCCGGTGCCGCTGGGCAGGTGCAGGGCCTGGTGCACGACAGCTCCGCCTCCGGCAGCACGGTGTTCGTGGAACCCCAGGCCGTGATCCCCCTCGGCAATCGCATCCGCGAGCTGGAAGGCCAGGAGCGCGAGCTGGAGCTGGAGGTGCTCACCGAGCTGAGCGCCTTTGTAGGCGAGGAGGCCGAGGCGCTCGAGCTGCTGCAACTGGTGCTGCTGCGGCTGGATGCCGCCCTGGCGCGGGCGCGCTACAGCCAGTGGCTTGGGGCCGTGCGGCCGGAGCTGGCCGATGCCGCCGGCGCCCCATTTGTGCTCAACGATCTGCGCCATCCCTTGCTGCTCTGGCAGCAGCGCCGCGAGCAGGGGGGTGAAGTGGTGCCCGTCACCGTGGAGGTGGGCGAGCAGCTGCGGGTGGTGGCGATCACCGGCCCCAACACCGGCGGCAAAACGGTCACCCTCAAGAGCGTGGGGCTGGCGGCCCTGATGGCGAGGGCCGGGCTGTTTCTGCCCTGCAGCGGCACGCCCCAGCTGCCCTGGTGCGGCCTGGTGCTGGCCGACATCGGCGATGAGCAGTCGCTGCAGCAGAGCCTGTCCACCTTCAGCGGCCACATCCGCCGCATCGCCCGCATCCTGGAGGCCCTGCCCCCCAGGCCCTCGGCCCTGGTGCTGCTCGATGAGGTGGGCGCCGGCACCGACCCCACTGAGGGCTCGGCCCTGGCCACTGCCCTGCTGCAGCACCTGGCTGAGCGGGCTCGGCTCACGATCGCTACCACCCACTTCGGTGAGCTGAAGGCGCTCAAGTACAGCGATCCGCGCTTCGAGAACGCCTCGGTGGCCTTCGATGTGGACACGCTCTCACCCACCTACCGGCTGCAGTGGGGCATCCCCGGGCGTAGCAACGCCCTGGCCATTGCCCGCCGCCTTGGCCTGGAGGAAGCCGTGCTGCAGCAGGCCGAATCCCAGCTCGCCCCCCTCGGCGAGGGCGACGTGAACCAGGTGATTGCCGGCCTGGAGGCCCAACGCCAGCGCCAGCAGGAAGCGGCTGAAGAAGCGGCGGCGATCCTGGCTCGTACCGAGATGCTGCATGAGGAGCTGCTGCTGCGTTGGCAGCAGCAGAAAGAGCAGAGCGCCGAGCTGCAGGAGCAGCGGCGCCAGCACCTGGAGCACTCGATCCGCGAGGGCCAGCAGGAGGTGCGCCGCATCATCCGGCGCCTGCGCCAGGGGGAGCGGGGCCGGGGACGCGGCGACAGCCGCAGCCTGGGGGAAACCGCCCGCCAGGCGGGGCAGCGGCTCAAGGGCCTGGAACAGCAGCACCGGCCCACGCCCGAGCGGCGCGAGCACAAGGGCTGGATGCCGGCGGTGGGGGATCGTGTGCGCCTGCTGGCCCTGGGCAAGGCCGCCGAGGTGCTGGCCGTGTCGGCCGATGGCCGCGAACTCACCGTGCGCTGCGGCGTGATGCGCTCCACGGTGGAGCTTGCAGCAATCGAGGGCCTGCACGGCGAAAAGCCCGAGCCGCCCAAGCCCCAGGTGGTGGTGAAGGGGCAGCGGGGCCTGGGCGGCCGCGCCCCGGATGTGCGCACCGAGCGCAACACCGTGGATGTGCGTGGCCTGCGGGTGCATGAGGCCGAAGCTGCAGTGGAGGAGCACCTGCGAGGCGCCAACGGCCCGGTGTGGGTGATCCACGGGATCGGCACTGGCAAGCTCAAGCGCGGCCTGCGCGCCTGGCTCGACACTGTGCCCTACGTGGAGCGCGTGGCCGACGCCGCCCAGGGCGACGGCGGCCAGGGCTGCAGCGTGATCTACCTGAAGTAGTCCCTCACCTCAGCCCAGGTTTGGCAGCACCGGCTCGGTGCTGATCGGCTCGGGGCGGGGAATAGCGGTGCCGGCGGTACCAAACAGGCGCCAGCCGCGGGGGTCGGGGTCGAGGTGGATGGTTTCGCCCACCACCACGGCTTGCTCGGGGCTGCTGCGCACCTGCAGCAGGTGATCGCCTTCTGCGAGGCGGCAAGTGAGCAGTTGTTCGTTGCCCAGGGCTTCCTGGTGCACCACCTCGGCCTTGAGGTTGCGGTTGGTGGCAGGAGCCAGGCGCAGGTGCTCGGGGCGCAGCCCGGCGGTGAGGGCTTGGCCCGTCCGGGCGGCCGTGGCGTCGGCCATGGGGCCCTCGAGGCCAAAGCGCCGGCTCCCCAACTGCAGCTGGCTGCCGCCGATCACCTCCACCGGCAGCAGATTCATCGGCGGGCTGCCGATGAACTGGGCCACGAACAGGTTGGCGGGCCACTGGTAGAGCTCCAACGGCGTGCCGAGCTGCTGCAGGCGCCCGGCATTGAGCACCGCGATGCGATGGCCCATGGTCATCGCTTCCACCTGGTCGTGGGTCACGTAGATGGTGGTGGTGCCCAGGCGCCGCTGCAGCTCCACGATCTGGGCGCGGGTGCCGGTGCGCAGCTTGGCGTCGAGGTTGCTGAGCGGTTCATCCATCAAGAACACCGCCGGCTGGCGGGCGATGGCTCGGCCCAGGGCCACCCGCTGCTTCTGGCCGCCCGAAAGTTCCTTGGGCAGGCGCTGCAGCAGGGGCCCGAGTTCGAGCATCTCGGCCACGTCGCTGATGCGCCGCTCGATCCGCTCCTCACGCTGGGAGGGAATCCGCAGCGGACCAGGCAGGGAGCGGCTGGCCCGGTGCAGGGCGTCCTGCATGAGCTGGGCCGGGGTGCGCGGCTTGCTGCGGCGCAGGCCGAAGCCGATGTTGTCGGCCACGGTGAGGTGGGGGTAGAGCGCATAGCTCTGGAACACCATCGCCACATCGCGCTGGGCCGGCCGCAGCCTCGTGACAGGCCGCTGCCCCACCCAGATCTCGCCGCTGCTGGGCTGCTCCAGGCCCGCGAGCATGCGCAGCAGCGTGCTCTTGCCGCAGCCCGAGGGGCCCACCAGCACCAGGAATTCACCGTCGGGGATGGTGATGTCGAGCGTTTCCAGCACCGGCACCGGCTCACCGCCGGCCTGGCGGGGCGGATAGGTCTTGGAGACCTGCTGGAAGCGAACCTCTGCCAAACCGGCTCTCCGACCGGCGAATCCTAGGGTTGACGCATTCACTGGACAGGGCGGGGTCGCCGTGTCCTGAGGCCTCGCGTATCAGCTTTGCAGTTCATTGATCAGGCCCGGATCGCCGTGAAGGCGGGCCGCGGCGGCGACGGCATCGTGGCCTTTCGCCGCGAAAAGTACGTGCCGGCGGGTGGCCCCTCCGGCGGTGATGGTGGCCGGGGCGGCGATGTGGTTTTGGTGGCCGACGCCAACCTGCAGACCCTGCTCGACTTCAAATACAAGCGGCTGTTTGATGCCCCTGATGGGCGGCGTGGTGGCCCCAACCGCTGCACCGGCGCCAGCGGTGACCATCTGCGTATCAAGGTGCCCTGTGGCACCGAGGTGCGCGATGCCCGCACCGGCATGTTGCTGGGCGATCTCACCGATCCGGGCCAGGAGCTGATGGTGGCGCTTGGGGGCCGCGGCGGCCTGGGCAACGCCCATTACCTCAGCAACCGCAACCGTGCTCCCGAGAAGTGCACCGAGGGCCGCGATGGTGAGGAGTGGATGCTGCAGCTGGAGCTGAAGCTTTTGGCCGAGGTGGGCATCATCGGCTTGCCTAACGCCGGCAAGAGCACCCTGATCTCGGTGCTCAGCGCGGCCCGGCCCAAGATCGCCGACTATCCCTTCACCACGCTTGTGCCCAACCTGGGTGTGGTGCGCCGACCCAGCGGAGACGGCACCGTGTTCGCCGACATCCCCGGCCTAATCGCCGGTGCGGCCCAGGGGGCGGGCCTCGGCCACGACTTCCTACGCCATATCGAGCGCACCCGGTTGCTGATCCATCTGATCGACGCCAGCTCGGAAACCGTGGCGGGCGATTTTCAGGTGGTGACCGACGAACTCGAGGCCTATGGCCACGGCCTTTCGGATCGGCCCCGGTTGGTGGTGCTCAACAAGATTGAGTTGCTGGATCCCGAAACCTTGGACAACCTTCAGCAACAGGTGGTGCAGGCCGCCGGCCAGCCTGTGCTGGCGATATCGGCGGCAGCTTCGATGAACCTGAAGGAACTGCTGTCAGCCGTGTGGCAACAGCTCGGAATTCAGGGTTAATGAGAACTCAGTCCTCGTAGACGCGGCACTCGGGGGCGTCGGGATTGAGGTCGCAGTAGACCTCCAGGGAGCTGGGGTCGTGGTTGTCCTCGGGGTGGTGCTCCTTGTACTCCTTCAGGCCCTCGAGCTCCTCTTCCAGGTGGCGGACCTTGGCCAGGTCGCCTGCCTGGCGGGCGGCTTCGATCTCGCTCTGATCCTTCTGGATGTGCTCGTCGATCGTGTTCATGCGGATACCGGACTTTGCAGGCCGGAGCTCTTCGGGCCCACCCTACGGGTGTGGTGAGGGCATGGCGGACGCCGGTGGGCGGCTGCCGACACGGCCGGCCGTTGCTAGGTGCTGGTGAGGGACTCTCAGGAGGCAGGCCATGGCAAGGATCCGGCAGCGACGCGGGCGTCACTTCATTGACGAGAACGGGCGTCTGTACTGGATCAACGGGCCTGAGTGCCACTGCTACCTCTCAGAGCAGCGGCAGTGGCGCGCTGGCCTCAGTTTCGATGATGTGTTGGATTGGAAACAATGTGCGCCCAGTGGCGTGGTGAGCCAGCGCTTCCGCTCGCCCCGGGAGGCCTGCGAAGCCTTTGAGCACGGCCTGGTGCATTGGAGCACCGACCTTTATCTGCGCCGGATGGGCGATCAGATGCAGCTGCATCGCTCCCCGTTCGACTACAAGCCCACGGCGATGGCTCGGGCTGAGGCCTGCGGGGCGCCGGTGCGGCGTCAGCCCTGGCTGCTGCCCGACGCCAGCGGCCCGGTCTGCGGCCTGCCACCCCGCCAGGCCAGTGCACCGCCGGTAAGCACATCGAGGGAGGACGTGGTGCATGCCAAACGCCGTCGGCGCGGCTGCGCCAGTGGGGCGGCGGAGCTCAATTCGCCAGCTCGCTGAGCTCTAGCCAACGCTCTTCGCCGGTTTCGATCTTGTCGCTCAGTGCCGCCAGTTCGGCGGTGAGGGCTTCCAGGGCGGTGTAATCACTGCCGCCCTGGGCCAGTTGGCCCTCCAGCTCGCTGCGGCGGGCCTCCCACTGGGGCAGTTCGGTTTCCAGGGTTTGCAGCTCGCGGTTTTCCTTGAAGCTGCGGCGCCGCGGTTTGGCCTTGACCGTCGGTTTGCCCGTGGCCGTCGCTGGGGCGGCAGAAGCTTCGGGGGAGGGCTCGCCCTGGCGGGGCTCCGCCTTGGCGCCATTGCTGGAGGGCGGCCGGCTGGCCTGCTGCTGTTTCTCCAGGTAGGCGCTGTAGTTGCCCTCGAAGCGCTGCAGCACGCCGTTCTCGAAGGCGAACAGCCGGTCCACCGTGCGATCGAGGAAGTAGCGGTCGTGCGACACCACCACCACGCAGCCGCGGAAGTCTTCGAGGAAGTCTTCGAGCACCGTGAGGGTCTGCACGTCGAGGTCGTTGGTGGGCTCGTCGAGCAGCAGCACGTTGGGGGCCTCGATGAGCAGACGGCACAGGTGCAGTCGCCGCCGCTCGCCGCCCGAGAGCTTGCTCACCGGCTGGTGCTGCTGGGCCGGCGGGAACAGGAACCGCTCCAGCAGCTGGCCGGCGCTGAGGGTGCTGCCATCCACCTCCACGGTGCTGGCGGCCTCCTTCACCACATCGATCACCTTGCGCTCGCGGCCGGCCGCATCGCGCTCGCCCACCAGCACGTCGCTGTGCTGGTCGAAGTAGGCCAGCTTCACGGTGCTGCCCAGCTCCAGCTGCCCTTCATGGGGCCGTTCGCCCCGGCCCGCAATCAGATCGAGCAGGGTGCTCTTCCCGGCGCCGTTGGGGCCGATGATCCCGATCCGATCTTCCGGGCTGAAGTCGTAACTGAAGCCCTTCAGCAACGGGGCGGCACCGGCGGCCTTGCTGTCGCTCGTGGCCCAGATCGAGAGGTCCTCGGCCTCAATCGCCCGCTTGCCAAGGCGGCGTTGGTTGCTGGCCAGGCTCAGGTCGCCCTTCACCTGGCGCTTCGGCGCCTCCTGCATCGCCTCGATGCGCTGGATGCGGGCCTTCTGCTTGGTGCTGCGGGCCTTGGGGCCCCGCTTGAGCCACTCCAGTTCCCGCCGCAGCACCCCCTTGAACTTGGCCTCGCTGGCGGCGGCGCTGGCTTCCTGCTCGGCTTTGCGGGCCAGGTAATAGACGTAGTTGCCCTGGTAGCTGCTGGCTTCGCCCCGGTCCACCTCCACGATCCGGCTGGTGACCTGATCGAGCACGTAGCGGTCGTGGGTGATCAGCACCAGGGCACCGGGGAAGCGCGCCAGGTAGCCCTGCAGCCACTGGATGCAGTCGGCGTCGAGGTGGTTGGTGGGCTCGTCGAGCAGCAGCACATCCGGCTCGGCCACCAGCGCTGCCGCCAGGGCCAGCCGCTTGCGATAGCCGCCCGACAGCTCGCCCACCTTGCGGCCCAAATCGCCCACGCCCAGTCGGCCCAGCACCTCCCGGATCTGTTGCTCCAGGCCCCAGGCCTGGCTCTGGTCCATGCGGGCGTTGAGCTGGCCCAGTTCCGTCAGCAGGGCCGAGTCGTCGTGGCCCTCGGCGTGGGCATGGGCCAGGGCGTCGCTCACGGCGGTGTAGCGGCGCAGCAGCTCCATCTTTTCGCCGCTGTCCTCGAACACCTGGTCGAGCACGGTGCGCTCCGGATCCATCTCCGGCTCCTGGCTCACCAGCACGATCCGGGCCTGGGGCAGTACGCGCCGCTCCCCTTCCCCGGGGGGCTCCAGCCCCGCCAGCAGCCGCATCAGGGTGCTCTTGCCGGCGCCGTTGGGCCCGATCAGCCCGAGCCGCTCCCGTTCCCCCACGTGCAGGGTGAGGTTCTCGAACAGGGTGCGGATGCCGAAGTCCTTACGGACCCCCACCAGGCTGATCAGGCTCAATTCAGGCTCCCGAGGCCGCCTGCGTTGTGGCTTGGCGGCGCTGTTCCTCCAGAAAAGCAAACACGCTCTTGTCGCCCACGTCGGCCGCGGCGGGCATGGGGAATTTGCGCAGGCAGAGCACCAGCAGCAGCGCCGCCTCGATCGTCAGCAGCCAGCCGGTGGTGGCGGCAGGGAGCAGGCCGCTCAGGTGACCCAGCAGCGCTGCTGGCAGCAGCAGCGTGACTCCGATCGCCTCCGGCCGGCGGAAGCAGAAGAACTCCTTGAAGCCGATGCCGGCCAGGGCCGCGAAGAATGGCCCCACAGCCCAGATCCAGCGGCCGTCGCTGGCCAGGGCTTCCGCCATCTGGGAGGGCCCAGCCACCACCGCCAGGCCGATGAAGCCCAGGCAACCCAGCAGCCAGAACAGCTGCAGGGCCCGGTGCAGCGGCCGCAAATAGATGTGGATCCAGCGCAGCGCCAGGCCCACCCCGGCCGCCAGGGGCAGCAGCCAGGGCCAAAGCCAGGCGCTCCCCAGCCAGTGCCACTGGGCCAGCAGGGCGGCCTGGGCGATGGCGGCGGTGAGGAGGGCCAGGCGGTAGCCGAGCACCTCGCGGCGGTCTTGGGCTGTGATCGTGAACGGGCCGTACGCCCCCTCGAACACCGGATCGCTCATCAGCTCGCTGCCGCAGGCAGATCACCCACCAGTGTGGCCAGCTCGGGGCCGGCGGGAACGATGCCGGAGGGATGCAGTGGAAAGAGGGCGCCGAAGTAGTCGCGGCGCCAGGCCTCGGGATAACAGCTGGCGGCCACCCCTGGCAGCGGCCAGAAGCGGCTGCGCCACTGCCACAGGGCGGGGAACTGCCACAGGGGCCGGCGGCTCACGCCGAACAGGGGCGCGTACACCAGCTCCAGCCGGATCAGGGTGGGGAAGAGCTGAACATCGGCCAGGCTTGGGGCCTCGCCGCAGAGCCAGGGCTGCAGGGCCAGGGTCTGCTCCGCCTGCTCGAGCACGGCGAATAGGGCCGTTTCGGCCCTGTCGTAGGCCACCTGATTTCGGGCGAAGCCGCAGCGATACACCCCGTCGTTGACGTGGTGCTGCAGCCGTTCGCGCCAGGTGCCGATCGCTTCGGCCTGGGCGCTGGGCTCCAGGTCGGGCGCCCCGGCTTCGGCAGGCCACTGGTTGAGTAGCTCAATCAGGCGGGCGCTTTCCCCCAGCACGATCCGTTGCTCGGTCCGGTCCACCAGCACCGGCACGGTGGCCCTCGCACGGAGATCCGCTCCTGCCAGCCGGTAGAGCTCCTGCAGGGTGGTGCAGCCCAGAAACGGTTCAGCGAACGTCCAGCGGCCGGCCTGGGGATCGGGATCCACCACCAGCAAGTCAATGCTGGGGGCCAGGTCCCGTAGGGCCCACACCAGCCAGGCCCGGTGGGCCCAGGGGCAGCTGCGTCCCACGATCAGCACGTGGCGCCCGCTCTCCCCGGCATCGATAGGCACGACCGGCCGCGAAGCAAAGGGGCTGGCCGGCCGCACGTAGTTGCCCTCGGCATCGGCGGGCCCCAGCCCCCCCATCAGCTGGTGCCATTGCCAGTGCCACACGCAGCGGGCGGTGCTCACCACTAGGGGCGGGATCGGCATGGGCGGCAGCGGCGAATCCCTGCCAGGCTGACGCCCGCCTAACGCACACACCAGCGATGAGTGGGCCCCGGGTGCTGGTGGTGGCTGCCACCCACGGCAACGAGCGCAACGCCCCCTGGTTGCTGGAGGGCTGGCGCCGCAATCCCGCCGCCCTGGCCAGCGATGGCGTGGTGCTGGCCCTGGAGATCGGCAACCCCGTGGCCTATGCGGCCAGCACCCGCTACCTCGATCGCGACCTCAACCGCAGCTTTCGGCTCGACCTGCTGGCCGATGCCAGCCGCAAGGAGCGGGAGATCGGACGGGCCCGGGAGTTGTTGGCCCTGCACGGTCCGGATGGGACGCAGCCCTGTGTCGTGGTGATCGACCTGCACAGCACCACCAGCGCCATGGGCAACTCCCTGGTGGTGTACGGCCGCCGGCCGGCCGACCTGGCTCTGGCCGCAGGAATTCAGGGGCGTTTGGGGCTCCCGATCTACCTGCATGAAGCCGATGCTGCCCAAACCGGATTCCTGGTGGAGCGCTGGCCCTGTGGGCTTGTGATCGAAGTGGGGCCGGTGCCCCAAGGTGTGATCGACCCCACCATTTGCCGGCAGACCCAGCTGGGCCTGGAAGCCGCCCTGGCGGTGATTCGTGAGGCCGCTGCTGGACAGTTGCGCTTACCCCAGCGGTTGGTGGTGCACCGCCACCGCGGCAGCGTGGATGTGCCCCGGGAGCCCGATGGCACCCCGGCCGCCTGTGTGGATCGGCGCCGCCAGGGCCGCGACTGGCAGCCCCTCCAGGCGGGAGATCCCCTCTTCCGCAGCCGCGATGGCGAGGCACTGGCCTTTGTTCCGCCGCCGGAACTGGGAGGTGAGCCTGCCTGGCCGGTGTTCATCAATGAGGCTGCCTACGGAGAAAAGGGCATCGCCTTGAGCCTCACCACCCGGGAGCTGTGGCCGGTGGAGGCTGGCTGGGGCGAGGCCCTCAAGGCCCTGCTTCAGCGGGGAACGCCGTTGTAGATCACCTGCTTCACGGTGCGGCCATCCGGCGAGATCTGGATCTCGGTTTCCCGGGTGGGGCTGGTGTTGTCCATCGGCCACCCCGGGGCGCCGCCTTGGAAGCGGAAGGTGTAGCCGTTGCTGTTGTTGGCGATCAGGCAGGGGTTCTCAGCCCGGGCTGTCTGGAACATGCACTGGGCGGGCCGGTACAAACTCAGGCCGCCGTTGAGCTGCACGGCGGTGTTGCGGGCCAGGTTGATGGCGCGGACGGCGCTGTAAGGCACGGCATCCTGGGCCAGGGCCGGGGTGGTGGCCAGCAGTCCACCCGCCAGCAGAAGGGCGAAACGGCGCATCGGGGGATCAACGATCAACGCCTTAACTCAGCTGGACTGGCCGTTCCTGTCAACCACGGCGGCTCAGCCGCACACCAGGGTGCCCTGCTCCCTGGTGCAGGGCAGATCACTGGTGGTGCCGTCGGCCCAGTAGATGCGCAGCCGGTCGTCGCTGCTGCCGCTGCGCAGGGTGAGTGACTTGATCGGGCCGGCGGGAGGCTTGCCCTTCCGGTCGGCGGCACCGGGCGCAACGGTGTTGAGGCGCTGCTCCAGTTGCTGGATCTTCAGTTCAAGCTGTTCCTGGCGCTGCTGCAGCACCTGCAGGTCTTGGGGGTTCTGTTTCTGGCAGCCCGCGGCGATAGCCAGCAGGGCAAGGAGCGGGAAACCCACCAGCAGCGACCGGTGCTGCAGCGGGAAGGCCGGGCGGCGGAGGCGGGCCATGCGGCGGGGCCGGGGGATGGGCAACTCCTAGCAGTGGCAGGCGGAGTCGGCTATCAGCCAGGGCTCGATGAACCCGTCTTCATGAACCCCCTTCACAATCCACGCAATCTTCCGTTACAGTCCGGTTCGACGGGATTCCGTCTCTGGCGGGTTCCGCCATTCATACCCGTCTCCTTCGGGAGGCACTCTTTCCTCGTTCTCATGACCA
>CAIOXF010000132.1 GCA_903862155.1 uncultured cyanobacterium
GAGGGCGTCGATCTGACCAGCGTTGATGAATTCGCCGCGGGCATCAGCCTGCGCAACGACCTTGGTGAAGGCGTCGAACATTGAAGAGCTCCTGTTCTCGACGTCGGGGTCGGGAGTGGGTGGAAATGCCAGGTTGCCCGTGACCCGGATGACGCCGGCGTGAGATCACGCCGCTGCCGCCAGGTGCTCGTCAACTTGGACTGCACCATTGTTGGCCCCGCCGTGCCTTGGATGAGCGCCCGTTTACAAACGGTCATTGCTTCGCTGATCCCTTGCGCGGCAGCGGGTTTGCGTCCTGCCTTGCCATAAAAAAAGCCCCCGTTTGGGGGCCTTGGCTGGCGCCATCGGCGCCGGGTTGACCGGAGAAGCTCAGCCTTCCGACTTGTTGGGGGCCTTGCGGTTGGGAGCGGCCGGGGCGGTTTGGGTGGAGATGTCGCCGCCGCTCACGTTTACGCCGGTGATCTTGCCGCCCATGCGCTGCACCATGCGCATGGTTTCGTTCATGCGGGTGTAGGGCACGTTCATTACCAGGTCGGCCGTGCGTGAGAAGTCGTTGTTGGCGAGGCCGGTCACGGTGAATGTCACCTGGCGGCCGCTGACGAAGCTGGTGCCACGGATTCCGGCGGAAACCTTCATGGGAGGGATGGCAGAAGAAACGGAGTGAGGGTGTGCAGCGCAGTCGCCCCGATCAGTTGACCGGGGTGATGCTGGCGATGCGGCCGCCTTCGCGGTGGATCTGCTGCTGGTACTCCAGCATTTTGTTGAAGGGGATGAAGCGCACCCGGTTGCTGCGCTTGTGCAGGCGGTAGTTGTTGAAGCCGGTGATCTCCACGCGGTACACGCGGCCCTCTTCGCCGGCGCCCACGCCTTGGCGCGTGACGCCATCGGTGCTCACCTTGCGGAACACCGAGCCGGCCGCATTGGGGCTGACCACCGGCATGGGCTGCTCGGCATGCACGGCGGGGTTGAGGCGCGACTGGGTTTTCAGCAGGTCGCCACGCACGGAGGCGCCCACCCCACGGGTGAGCTGCAGCATGTAGCTGAACTGCAGACCCTGCTGGCCGGCGTTGTAATCCCAGCCGTGCAGGTAAGGCACCACTTCCTCACCGAAGCGCCCCTGGTACTCGGCGCTGTCGAGGTAGGAGTCGATCTCAGCGTCGTAGCCCTGCTCCTGGAGGATCGTGAAGTGGTGGAGCATCTCCGCCTTGTTTTGGGGAGCACGGCCCAGGAGGTGCTTGAAGTTCAGCTCAATGAAGCGATAGGGATTGGTGCTCTCGAAGAACTTCTGCTTATAGAGCCCACTTTTGGCCACCTGGCGCACGAACTCACGCACGCTCAGGTAGCCGCGCTTGAACAGCGACTCGGGGCCCTCGAGGCGCTCGCTGGACATCACGTACTGGTTGCCCAGCACCTGCTTGTACACGGCGCGGATCAGGGCGGCCTTGTCGTTTTCGGTGGCGTTCGACCAGTTCTCCTTGTTGCGGTCGTTGGCGAAACGCTCGATGCCCAGGTAGGCAGCGTTGGCGAGGGTCATGGCGTGCGGGGGCGAGCCGGGAAGACGGTGGGCAGGCTTGGTGCTGGCTGCCGGCGTGTGTCCAGCAGGGTGGATGCGACGCCAGGGCACAGCTGCAGAGCGGATCTTATGGGCGCCCAACGGCCCTTTCTCAGTGCTTTCAGAATCGTTACAAACCCGGATGATGGCTGGGGTCTGGCGTACTTGGGCTGTGCCGATACCATCCGACCAGTTGTGATCTCCCCGAGGCACCGCGATGGTTCAAGCCGGGCGGCCCGTCGACTCCACCCTGCGATTGGTGGAACAGCTCAATGCGCTCTCCCAGTTGACCGAGAGCCTGGCCTTTCGCGTGGTGGAACTGGAGGAGCGGCTGGCAGCGACAGAACTGAAGCTCCAGCCATTGATGGAGTCCACCCCTTCTGTCGCCCAGACAGAAGACACCGAGCTGCGCCTGGAAGACACCGAGGAGCGCATCGCGCGGCTGGAATCCCTGCTCAATGGCTCTGGCTCTCTGGGGGCGGGGCGGATCTGGGGCCCGGCGAAAGAGCGGCACTCCGAGCCGGTCGAGGATTCCGATCCCTTCATTGATGAAGGAGAGCAGCCGTTCATGGATGAACTGGCGGCCTGAACAGCGCGTCAGCGCTCAACAACTGCTCTCCCCAGACCAGGCTCAGCGGGCGGTGCTGAGCATGGCTCCGGCCGTGGTGACCAGCAGGCGCACCACTTCAACCGCTCCGATCGCCGCCACTGCGATCCACACCTTCTGGGCCCACTGGGGCGGCTGACCGCCGGCCCAGGCCGGTGATGAGGCCTCGCCGCTGAACTGGGCCCCGCTGTAGAGGCCACCGGCTGGGGCTCGCTTGGCACTGATGTCGCGCCAGTAGGCGTCGTAGCGGGGAGCCTGCTGATTGAACGGCAGCTCACCCATGGCCTTGCCGGCCAGGGTACGGCTGCGCTGGTAGGGCACCTGATCGATGCCGAAGTTGGCCATGTATTCCGGCGAGTCGAGCAGTGCATCCACCAGGCCGGGCAATCCCTTCTCGGCAATCACGATCGACCAGGCGATGCGCTCGCGCTCGCCATGCACGGGCCGGCCGAGAACACGGCCCACCAGTTGTTCTACCACCCTGTAGTTGCTGTTGCAGCGGTAGAAGTCATTGCGGAACTTGTCGGAGAGCAGCAGGCCGCGCACGAATTCACGCACGGTGATCCTGCCGCTGCGCAACTGGGATTCGAGCACCAGATCCCGGTCTGCCTTGAAGGCGTGGAAGAAGATCTGGCGGTAGGCCTGTTCAATCTGGGCATTGATGGCATTGGAATCTCCGTTGCCTTGGCGCGGAGATTCTTCAGTGGCAGGCATGAAGTTGCTCACCCGGGCATTCATGCTCACGGGGGCAGTGTTCAGCAAGGGAATAGCCATGGAACGGCAGCCACATGGCTGCTCAGAACGGCTCGGTGAAAGTAGGCAGGGTGTCTGGGGATGCCGTACGGCCCCCTCAACCCCTCACATCACTTCACAGGGTTGACGTTGGCTTCAGCTCTGCCAGTGCTGCAGCCAGCTTTCAGGGATGTCCTGGCTGTAGTCGTGGGTGCGCTCGAATTCAAACGGTCCAGCCAGGGAGCCCCACACCTGCTCATGGGTGCTGGGATCGTGGCCGGTGTCGATGGTGCGCATGCCGCTGGGGCTCAGTTCGAGCCGGCTCACCAGGTAGGTGGTGCTGCCTTTGCGCTCCACCAGGCAGCGGCAGCCCGGTTCCACTTCGCCCACAAAGCCATCGCCATCTTCCCGCACCAGATAAGCGCAGCCGTTTAGGGGCAACAGGTCGCTGGCCTGGATCTGGGCCCGGCGCTCGGCGTCATCCACAGCGCCCCAGAAGCGCTGGTCGTCGGCGAGGGCTTGGTTGTGAATGATGATTTGTTCGCCTAAGCGCTCGGCCTGCAGCACGCGGATCCGGTAGGGGGCGGCTGGGTTGATCGCGTAGCTCTGCTCCAGCAGCAACGAGCCTGGGGCCAGCTGGGGCAGGGGCCGAAACTTCACCAGGATGTGGGCGTAGAGCGGCGGGTTTTCGAAGGCCTGCTCCTGGTTGCTGAAGCCGGCGCTCAGCATGCGCACCAGCCGGATAAGGGATTCCGCCATGGGCGAACGCTACAGCCCGAGTAAACGCAGGCGGAACTTGGCCACCTGCTCCGATAGGTCGGGCTCGCTCTGGCGGAACGGGTGATCGGCCACCGCCTCCAGGATCAGCGGCAATTTCTCCTCGCCGGTGAGGCCATGGCTGGGATTGCACCGATCGTGCAGCTCCCAGGCTTCATCGAAAGCCTGAGCAAAGCTGTCGGCGTTGTTAAACACCTGGGGGCCATCCTGGGGGATGGGCAGCGGCATGGCGCTTCAGGCGAGAATCAACAGATGCCAGGACCCAGATTTGAACTGGGGACACGGCGATTTTCAGTCGCCTGCTCTACCAACTGAGCTATCCCGGCCCGCCGCCTTGGCGACAGCGGGATCTTAGATCACGGCCTCGCCCCCCTCTGCCGGCTCCGGCCGGCCGGGGTGTGGGCCAGGCAGGCCAGTCCCGCCACCCGCCAGCCCGCATGCTGCAGGGCGACGGCGGCGTTGCAGGCGGTGGCGCCGGTGGTGAGGATGTCGTCGACCAGCAGCACCGGATGCCTGGGCCCCAGGCGGTGGGGCGGAGCAGGCCGGGCGGCAAAGGCCCCTTCCTGGTTGGCCAGGCGCAGCTGCCGGCCCAAATGGTGCTGGCCAAGCACCGGCCGGCTGCGTTTCAGGAGCTCTGGCTTCAGGCTCCAGCCAAGGGCATGGCCCAAGGCCCGAGCCAGCAGCAGGGGCAGGGGATTGGCCTGCCGCTTCCAGCTGGGCACCGGCACCACCAGGCCGTTTGGCTTGGCGGCGGCGGGGCCGCACTGCAGCAGGGGTACGAGCGCTTCGAGCCAGGGTTCCAGGGCTGCGTTGCTGGGGTGATCCCGCAACCGCAGCAGGGCATGGCGTGCCCGGCCCTGATAAGTGCCGGCGGCCCACCAGGCCAGCGGTTGTTGGCCCGTGAGGCCCGCCAGATCCAGGCTGCTGGCCTGGGGAGTGGCTGGATGCCCCGGGTCGGCGGCCGGTTTGGCGAGCCAGTGGAGCAGGGCTGGGGCTAGGGGAGGCCAGGGCATGGGGGCCAGGGCTGGGGACTGGGCCGCAGGGGCGTTGCCTCCAGGATTCCCACGGCTGGCATCCCCACCGCCCAGGCGTTCAGCGGGGCATGGCCCGCAGCATCGCCACCAGGGTGCGGTGAGCGTCTTCGCTGTCGCTGAGGGTGTGATCGAAGGCCACCTCCACCGTGGCTCCGTCCACCTCCAGCTGCATCGCTTCCGGCTTCACGGCCACCATGCGGGCCTGGCCGGGATTCTCCACCCCGCCGTAGTGGCGGGCGTAGGCCAGCACTGCTTCGGCGTGGTCGTCGTTCATGTGCTTGCAGATCCGGTCACTCACGGCGGGGGTGAGGGGGTCGGCGGCCATGGCGCAGCAAACAGGTTGGCGGGATTCTGGATGGGCTCAGGCTGCGCGGCTCAGCCCGCTGCGCCAAACCGCTGCCAGAGCAGCAGCCCCAGCCGGATGGCGCTGAAGCCCACGTAGCCGGCCAGCACCACAAAGAGGCCCATCGAGATCCAGGCCTTGAGACGATCGTTCATGGCGGCGGCAGGGCGGTTGCGGCCAGTCTGGCCATGCCCAGGGCCGCACTCAGCTGGGGGCGGTTGAGCACCGGCACGCCCAGCTGCCGCTGGCGGATGGCACGCCACTGGGGATTGCGGGCACCCCCGCCCAGGCTGATCACCCGTTCCACCGGCGGTGCGCCCAGGGCCTCCAGCCGCCGCCAGCCTGCCTGCTCGATCGCCGCCAGCCCCTCCAGCAGCCCCTGCAAATACAGGCTGTCGCTCACGGGCCGAGGCTCGAGCACCGGCGCGAGCTGTGGATCATCCACCGGGAAGCGCTCACCCCTGGATGGCAGCGGCCGCAGCGCCAGCCCGCTGGCTTGCCTCGGATCGATCTGGCGGCTGAGTTCGGCGAGTTGCCCATCCGTGAAGAACTGGCGCAGCACCCCGGCGCCGGCATTGGAGGCCCCGCCCACCAACCAGCGGCCCCCTACCCGGTGGCAACTGATGCCGGGGCCCTGGATCGGCAGGGGGCAGAACTGTTTGAGCACCAGGGTGGTGCCCAGCACCGTGATCCCGTCGCCGGGTTGGGGATCGGCGGCGAGCACGGCCGCGTTGGCATCGGTGCTGCCGGCCACCACCTGGCAGCTGGGCGGTAGGCCAAGGGCTTGGGCGGCGGCCGGCGCCAGCGGCCCCAGCACCTCGCCGCTGGCCACGATCTGCGGAAGCGAACCAGCCCAGGGCTGCTGGGCGATCTCGCCGGCCCAGCGTTGCTGCTGCAGATCCCAGCCCAGGCGCAGGTTGTTGCCCTCCTCGCCCCAGCGCCAGTCGGCCAGCAGCCAGCCCATCAGCCAGTCGGCCTGGTGCCGGAGCAGCCAGGGTGTGGCGCCGCAACCCGCTGCTGTTGCGTCTGCCAGTAAGCGGAGGGAGCGTGCCAGGCTGCCGCTGGCACTGGCCGCCGGGGAGTTCGGGGCTTGAGCCACCAGGGCCGCAGCAGCTTCCGCGTGTTCCGGGCAGGCCAGGGAATAGGGCAAGGCCAGCCCCAGGGGGCCGTCCGCCAGGGAGCCGTCGGCACGGCAGAGCAGCAAGGTGCCGGAGGTGCCATCGAGGGCAATGGCACCCACCTGGGCCCGTTGCTCCGACGAGACCCGGTGTACCAGGGCCACGAGCCCACGGCGCCAGCCGTCGGGATCTTCAAAGCAGTTGGGGTAGGGACTGGCCTCCTCCGCCACCAGCCCAGTTTCTGGATGCAGCAACGCCAGCCGCAGGCCACTGGTGCCGAAGTCGACACCGAGGGCCAGGGGCTGGCGAGGGGGAGCTGGGCTCAGAGCTAGAGCGCTGGGGGATCAGGCGGCAGCAGCCACTTGGGCAGCAGTGGCCTGACGCAGGGTTTCGGCGATGGCGCTCACGTTCTCCCAGGGGAGGTTGAGGTCGCTGCGGCCGAAGTGACCGTAGGCGGCCACGTCTTGATAGAAGCGGCCGCCGCGCTCCTGGGGCAGGCCCCGCAGGTTGAAGGTTTCGATGATGGCGCCGGGGCGCAGATCGAAGTGCTCCTGCACCAGGGCGGTGAGGTCGGCATCGGAGATGGCGCCGGTGCCGAAGCTCTCCACCAGGATGCTTACGGGGCGTGCCACGCCGATGGCGTAGCTCAGCTGCACCTCGGCCTTGCGGGCCAGGCCGGCGGCCACCAGGGCCTTGGCCACATAGCGGGCGGCGTAGGCGGCGGAGCGATCCACCTTGGTGGGATCTTTGCCGGAGAAGGCACCACCGCCATGGCGGGCATAGCCGCCGTAGGTGTCCACGATGATTTTGCGGCCGGTGAGGCCGGCATCGCCCTGGGGCCCGCCCACCACGAACTTGCCGGTGGGATTCACCAGGAAGCGGGTGTTCTCCTTGCTCGGCTTGAGGCTCAGGTCGCTGGTGGCGGGCTCCACCACATGGCTCCAGAGGTCGGCGGCGATGCGCTCGCGCAGGGCACCGTCTTCGCTGATGCCGTCGATCTCGGCGGTGTGCTGGGTGGAGATCAGGATCGTGTCGATCGCCACGGGCACGTCGTTTTCATAAACGACGCTTACCTGGGTTTTGCCGTCGGGCAGCAGGTAGCCGAGGGTGCCGTTGTGGCGCACTTCTGCCAGACGACGCGCCAGGCGGTGGGCCAGACTGATCGGCAGCGGCATCAGCTCAGGCGTTTCGTTGCAGGCGTAGCCGAACATGATCCCCTGATCACCGGCCCCCACCAGATCCAGCGGATCACCGGCGTGGTCGTCGGCCTCATCCACGCCCTGGGCAATGTCGGGCGATTGCTGATCGAGGGCCACCAGCACGGCGCAGCTGTTGGCGTCGAAACCGCCAGCGCGGGCGCCGCTGTAGCCGATCGTCTCGATCACGCCCCGCACCAGGGTGTTGAAGTCCACCCGGGCCTGGGTGGTGACTTCGCCGGTGAGCAGGCACAGGCCGGTGTTCACCACGGTTTCGCAGGCCACACGGGAGGCGGGGTCCTGGGCGAGCAGGGCGTCGAGCACCGCATCGCTCACCTGATCGCAGATCTTGTCGGGATGACCTTCGGTCACCGACTCGGAGGTGAAGACGTAACGGCTACCCATGAATCACGCATCGGGATTGGGGCAACACCTTATCCCCGGCCCTAAATCGGCTACTGGCCCACCCGACCTTTGGGGTCGGGATTGGTTTTAGGGCCTGAGATCTAGCTCATTCCAGTGGTGGAGCTGGAGAAAGCTCGGATCCAGCGGTGGCCGTTGGCTCCAGGCGGCTGTGTAGCCCAGCACCACGGGCAACCCGGCGGCTCGGGCCATGCGCAGATCGCTATTGGCATCGCCGATCAGGGCGCAGGCTTCGGCGCCAACCCCCAATTCATGGCAGAGGGCGTGCACTGCGGCAGGGTCTGGTTTTTTCGGGGTGTGCTCCGCACTCCAGTAGGCCTGGAAATGCTGGGCGATGCCCTGGCTATCCAGAAAGGCTTCGATTCCGGCCACCTCGTCGTTGCTGATCACGGCGCAGAGCAGCCCGGCGGTAGCCAGGCGCTCCACCAGATCGTGCAGGCCAGCGGTGGCCACCGGCTTGTGGGCACTGCCGGTGCCGTGCAGGGCATCGGTGCTCTCAAACACCGCCTCGCTGAGGGCGAGGGCCTCAGGCCAGCCCAGCCCCACTTGGGCTAAGGCCGTGGCGGTGGAGATCAGATTGTGCTGGCGGCTGGCCACGGCGGTGGTTCCAGCCGGATGCACCCCCCCATCCCCCAGGCCATACGCCCTGCGCAGCAGGTCGTCGAGCTCGCCCATCACCCCGGGGGCAACCTCGGGATGGTGTTCGCCGAGCAGGCGCACGCAATGAAAAACCCTGGCCTCGGCCAGGGCATGGAGCATGGGCTCGCTGATGGAGAGGGTGCCGTCCTTGTCGAACAACACCGCACGAATCGGTTGATCCGGCTCTCCGATCTGTTCGCCCCGCAGCAACAACTGGGCCACGGGTGTTGGCTCAGTCGAGGGTGACGCCCATCGGCTCGTTGTCTTCAGCCTGCTCCAGCAGCATCTGCTTGTAGCGAGCAGCCATCTCCTCGGCCTGATCAAACACCTTCTGGGGATCGGTAAGCATGTCGCCCGGCTCGGGCTCGAGGGCCTTGGTGGAGAGGGAGATCCGGCCCCGCTCGGCGTCGAGGTCGATGATCATCACCTTCATCTGGTCGTTCACGTTGAGCACCGTGTGGGGTGTCTCGATGTGCTCGTGGCTGATCTCGGAGATGTGCAGCAGGCCACTCACACCACCGATATCGATGAAGGCGCCGTAGGGCTTGATGCCGCGGACGGTACCGAGCACCACTTCGCCCACTTCCAATCGATTCATCTTGCGCTCCACCAGGGCGCGGCGATGGCTGAGCACCAGGCGGTTGCGCTCCTCGTCCACCTCCAGGAACTTGAGGGGCAGGAAGTCGGCCACGAGCTCTTCCTTGGCCTTGCGGGTGCTGATGTGGCTGCCGGGGATGAAGCCGCGCAGACCTTCCACCCGCACTAGGGCACCACCACGGTTCGTGGCGAACACCTCGGAGTAGATGGTGGCGTCTTCTTTTTGCAGCTGACGCACGCGCTCCCAGGCGCGCTGGTACTCGATGCGGCGGATCGAGAGGGTGAGCTGACCATCTTCATTCTCTTCGCTGA
This sequence comes from uncultured cyanobacterium, assembly GCA_903862155.1. Lineage (GTDB taxonomy): Bacteria > Cyanobacteriota > Cyanobacteriia > PCC-6307 > Cyanobiaceae > UBA5018. The sequence goes on from CAIOXF010000132.1 coordinate 9,331, forward strand.
GGATGAAGAACTCGCGGATCTCACCGGGCTCGAGCACGTCGCTCAGGCCTTCCACCCGGTTGATCGACACCTCCTGCAGGGGCATGAAGGCGGCGGTCTTGGCGCCGATGTCGATCATGGCGCCCTTGGGCTCCAGAGCGAACACGGTGCCGTTCACCACGTCACCGGGCTTGAAGTTGTAGTCGTACTTGCTCAGCAGCGAGGCGAACTCGTCCAGGGTGAAACCGACCCCGTCGAGATCACGGGAGCTGGGGCGGCTGCCCGGGTCGTCGGCGGTCGGAACCTCTTCCGGAATGGCGAGGTCGAGATCGTCGGCTGCCGCTTCAGCGGCCAGATCGAGATCGGCCTCGTGGGTGCTGATGTCGGAAGGGGTCACGGTCATGGAGAGTTGGCGGCCTGCCCGCAGGCAGTGCGAAGGAATGCAGTTCTGCCCGCCAGCAGAACACGCAGCCTTTCACTGTATCAACGCACCCAGTCTTCAGCCGATCGCCGCGAGGGCCGGTTTGGCTTTGCTGCGGCTGCTCGACCGTCGGTTGAGACCTTCAAGCGTGGCGACGAAGTCGCTGATGCCCTGGAACTGCCGATACACCGAGGCAAATCGCACGTAAGCCACCTCGCTCATGTCGCCCAACTGCTGCAGCACCAGTTCGCCGATTTCGGCGCTGCTCACCTCGCGGCCGCTGCGCTGCTGGAGCTGCACTTCGATCTCGTCCACCACCATTTCCAGCCGCGCTGGCTCCAGGCCTGTTTTTTCGCAGGCCCGCAGCAAGCCATGTAGCAATTTGGAGCGGTTGAACGTTTCGCGGTGGCCGTTGCGCTTCACCACCGTGATCGGAACCGTTTCCACCCGTTCATAGGTGGTGAAACGGAATTCGCAATTCAGGCATTCACGCCGACGCCGCACACTGCGCCCGCCATCGGCAGCCCGTGATTCGAGCACCCGGCTATCCGTGTGTTGGCAGGAGGGGCATTGCATCCCCGAAAGGCGCGGGTTTGTGTGAAGCAAGTGTAGACAGCCCTGTTCGCTTTGAGAAGACCGCCGTCGCTGCAAAAGCACGCATGCACACAAAAAAACCCCTGCCGAAGCAGGGGCTGAGCGGATGGAGGCTGAAAATCACTTGCCAATCTTCGGGGGATCGCGGAAGGCGATCGCGAAGAACAGGGTGGAAATGGCCAGCGCAAGGATGAGGATGTAAGCGAAGCTTTCCATGGTTTCTCCTGGTGCTGACGATCAGCTGAGGGTAGAGCCGGCCGGGGGCACGTAACCCTCGGGGAGGCGGCGGGTGGAGCGGTCGCCCAATTTCTGGAACAGACCGAATTCAACCTGTTCGCCCAGATCAGGGTCGATACCGGCGAACACGTCGCGGTACAGGGTGCGGGCACCGTGCCAGATGTGGCCGAAGAAGAAGAGCAGCGCGAAGGTGGCGTGGCCGAAGGTGAACCAGCCGCGCGGTGAGCTGCGGAAGGTGCCGTCGGAGTGATAGGTCTCGCGATCGAAGTCGAAGGCCTCACCAAGCTGAGCCTTACGGGCCAGGCGCTTCACGTCGGCAGGGTCGGTGAAGGTTTTGCCGTCGAGGGCACCGCCGTACACGGTGGCGGTCACGCCGGTCTGTTCGAAGGAGTACTTCGCCTCGGCGCGGCGGAAGGGGATGTCGGCACGAACGATGCCGTCCTTGTCTTCGAGCACCACAGGGAAGTTCTCGAAGAAGTTGGGCAGGCGGCGCACCTGGAGCTCGCGGCCGTCCTTGTCGGTGAAGGAGATGTGGCCGAGCCAGCCGGTGGGCAGGCCATCGCCGTTCACCATCGGACCCACGCGGAACAGGCCGCCCTTGGCCGGGCTATTGCCCACGTAGTCGTAGAAGGCGAGCTTTTCAGGAATCGAAGCCCATGCCTGATCCTTACTGGCACCGTTCTCGATCGCCGTTTCCACGCGGCGGTTGATCTCAGTCTTGAAGTAGCTCTGGTCCCACTGGTAGCGGGTGGGCCCGAACAGCTCAATGGGGGTGGCGGCAGCGCCGTACCACATGGTGCCTGCCACCACGAAGGCGGCGAAGAACACGGCGGCAATGGCCGAGGCCAGCACCGTTTCGATGTTGCCCATGCGCAGGGCCTTGTAGAGGCGCTCCGGCGGGCGTGTGGTGATGTGGAAGATGCCAGCGATGATGCCCACGATGCCTGCGGCGATGTGGTGGGCCACGATGCCGCCCGGGTTGAAGGGGTTGAAGCCTTCAGGGCCCCAGGAGGGCTGTACCGGTTCCAAGTGACCGGTGATGCCGTAGGCGTCGCTCACCCACATGCCCGGGCCGAACACACCAGTGAGGTGGAACGCGCCGAAGCCGAAGCAGGCCAGGCCGGCCAGCAGCAGGTGGATGCCGAAGATCTTGGGGAGGTCGAGAGCGGGCTCGCCGGTGCGGGGGTCCTGCCAGATCTCGAGATCCCAGTAGGTCCAGTGCCAGATGGCAGCCAGGAACAGCAGGCCGCTCAGGATGATGTGGGCCGCGGCCACGCCCTCGAAGCTCCAGAAGCCGGGATCCACACCGGTCTCACCGGTGATGCTCCAGCCGCCCCAGCTGCCGGTCACACCCAGGCGAGCCATGAACGGCATCACAAACATGCCCTGGCGCCACATCGGGTTGAGCACCGGGTCGGACGGATCAAAGATCGCGAGCTCGTAAAGCGCCATCGAGCCGGCCCAGCCGGCCACCAGCGCGGTGTGCATGAGGTGCACGGCGAGCAATCGGCCCGGGTCGTTAATGACGACCGTGTGCACCCGATACCAGGGCAATCCCATTGGGGGTAGTTCTGGGTGGGTTGGGCGATCGTAAGGGTCGTGCCGGCCTTGCGGCGGCGCTGGTTACGGAGCGCAACGGCCGGTCTCAGAATCGGCGCAGTTGCCGTGCCGTTCCATGCCCGTGATCCGTTTCGTGCGTGAGGGCCTTGATGTGGAGTGCTATCCGGGTGAAAACCTACGGGAGGTGGCCCTGCGTGAGGGCATCAAGCTGTATGGCCTGAAGGGAACCCTGGGCAACTGCGGCGGTTGCGGCCAGTGCATTACCTGCTTCGTGGAGATCCCCGAGGCCAATCCCTCCGGTGCACTCACGCCGCGCACGCCCGTGGAAGAGCAAAAGCTGCGGCGTCGGCCCCATGGCTGGCGCCTGGCCTGCCAGGCCCTGGTGCAGCAGTCGCTGGTTGTGGTCACGCGCCCCCAGATCGGCCTGGCCGAGAAAGATTCCGCCGTGGCCACGGCCCTGGCCCAGCCCCTGCCGGCCGGGCCCACCGAATGGCCACGCCAGCCGGAGGCCGACCTCGACGAGGCTGATCAGGAGGCAGAAGAGGAGGGCGGTACCGCTACGGGCGGTGAAGGCGCCTGAAGTTCACCCGGTGCCCGGTGATACCCTCCCGCTACCCGACACACGCTCCATGGAAACCAACGATCTCGGCTTTGTCGCCAGCCTGATGTTCGTGTTGGTTCCCACCGTCTTCCTGATCGTGCTGTACATCCAAACCAGCAGCCGTCAGGGCGGCTGATCCTTCGGATCTCCGCACAACAAAAGGGCCCACCGCAAGGCGGGCCCTTTTTGATGGCTGGTTGAGGGGCTTTGGGCCCGGCTTCAGCCGCGGCCCTCGGGTTCGCGCACGAGCAGCACCGGGGCCGGGGCGTGCACCCGGATGTAGTCGCTCACTGAGCTGCCCAGCAGCCGATCCAGGTCCACCAGGGCCTTGGCTACCACGGGGCGCCGGTCCTGGGAGGCGATCACCAGCAGGTCTGCTTTGGTTTCCTCGGCGGCGGCGCACACCGTGCGGCCAATGTCGCCGGTGCGGTGCACGGCCTTCATCTCCACCCCGAAGGCCCGGGCCCGTTGGACGGCCTTCTCCAGCACCTCGTCGGCTGGGCTCTTGCCCCCCCGCGACGGGGTGATGTCCTGGCGGGTCACGTGCACACCGGTGAGGGTGCCGCCGGGGATTTCGCGCACCAGCTCACAGGCCAGCCGGATTGCGTCATCGCCCACGCCGGTGCCGTCCACGGTCACCATCACGCGGTTGATGTGGCGCACGTAGAGGTCGTCGCGCACCAGCAGCATCGGCCGCGTGGAGAGCTGGAATACGTATTGGCTGGCGCTGTTGCTGAGGATCGACTGCAGCCGGCTCAGACCGCGCGAGCCCATCACGATCAGGTCGGCGTCGAGCTCATCGGCCACCTTCAGCACCGTTTGCTTGGCGTCGCCCTGGCGAATGATCGTGTTCACCTCGCTGGGGTCGAGCCCGAGGCGTCCTACGGCCTCGGCCACGATGCCGGCCGCCTTCTGCCAGTGCTCCTGGAAGTTCTCGCCGGCCTGCTCGGGCACCACGTGCAGGAGGTTGAGGCGGGTCTGCCGCACGGCAGGGATATCGCGCAGCATGCGCACCATCTCCTCCACATGACCCTTGCCGGAGTCGGCGATCAGAACGTTGCGGAACACGGAACCGGTTTGGCTGGCTGGCAGCCTATGGCCGATTCACTGGCCTGAAGCCGGGCTGGTGCACACCGTGATGGAGGCGGCATGAGCGATCCCCGGCCCTGGATCCTGCGGCGCCGGGTGCTGCCCCAGCACACCGACCATGCCGGGGTGATGTGGCATGGCTCCTACCTGGCCTGGCTGGAGGAGGCGCGGGTGGAGGCCCTGGCGGCGGCGGGCCTGGATTACAGCGTGCTCTCGGCCCGGGGGCTGGAACTGCCGGTGGTGAGCCTGGCGATCGACTACCGCCAGGCCCTGCTGCACGGGGATCTGGTGGAGCTGCGCAGTGCGGTGGAGCCCCGGCGCGGCGTGAAGCTCCCCTGGCGCAGCTGGTTTGTGCGCCACGACGGCACGGTGGCCGCCGAAGCCCGGGTGGAGCTGGTGCTGGTGGATCTCTCGGCCGGGCCGGATCAGCGCCGGCTGCTGCGTCGCCTCCCCGACGACCTGGCCACGGCCGTAGAAGCCCTCACCCGCGGGCCGCACTAGCATCAGTACATCTGTACTGGCTGCCATGGGCGAGTTGGTGGTGCTGCGGGCTGGTGTGTCTGCGGTGGATTGGGAATTGGAGCGTGAGCACGCTTGGCCCCAGGTTCGGCGCCTGTGGTGGTGGCTCTGGAGCTGCTGTCCGGGTTTGGGATGGGCCCGGCTCAATCGCCTCTGGGCCCAGTACCCCGATCCCGCCATGGCCTGGGCCGCCCCCGGGGCGGAAC